>NZ_AFGF01000296.1 GCF_000219125.1 Acetonema longum DSM 6540 | reverse complement strand
TAAGCCCGCCCGCAGGGACAACGAAGCAGATGGGCCTTTTTCAACGATTCCCTGAGGGATGGTTGCTTTTGTCAATTTATCAATCTCCAGCCAGACGAGGAAAGGATTCTATCAGATGAGAGAGAATATTATTCACAGTAATTTTTTTTATTTTGAGGTGATCTATATGCAGTTTTTGACTTTTACCGCACTGGTCTTTTCTTTAGCAGTTGCAGTTTTTGCTATACAGAACGCCGCTCCGGTTGCCGTTCATTTTGCTGTTTGGGGTTTTGAGACTTCGTTGGTCATCGTTATTTTGGGTTCGGCCACTTTGGGGGCCCTGGCAATTCTTTCCCTGGCAGCTTTAGCGCAGGTTCGGCTGCGCTGGGCCCTGCACCGCGCTCATCAACGGATTGATGAGCTGGAAACCCAATTGGCGGAGCAGCAGGAAAAATTAGAACAAAAAGCAAACCCTGAATCAGGCACGGCGGGTCAACTGACGGCGGATAACGATGATGGCCGGTTTGACAGCGCTTTTTCATAAGCTCGCCCGGAGAAGAAACCTTTGCGTTTTTCTATGGGGAGTTTGGGAGAAGGCTTTCAGTGCTGCATAGATACAGTATACAAATGCAGAAAGAGTTTCGGGAAGGCGAGGTATGGGCGTGGTCACTGAAGCTAAGGTCACGGTAGATGACATTATAAGACAAGTCCAGGTTTATCAACCGGAAATGGCTGTTGATCTGCTGCGCAAGGCCTATGCTGTCGCCTGTGAGGCACACAAGGGGCAGTTGAGGGTTTCGGGAGAGGAATACATTATTCATCCGGTGGGAGTGGCTAAAATACTGGCGGATTTACAAATTGACGCCACGACAATCAGCGCCGCTATCCTGCATGATGTAGTGGAAGACACTTTTATTACCCTTGAGGATATCGAAAAAAAATTCGGCAAGGAAGTCGCAATGCTGGTGGACGGGGTGACCAAGCTTAGCCGGATTGAGTATAAGTCGAAAGAAGAGCAGCAACTGGAAAACTATCGTAAGATGCTGCTGGCCATGGCTAAAGATCTTCGGGTAGTGCTGATTAAATTAGCTGATCGTCTCCATAATATGCGGACACTCAAGTTTATGCCCGAGGTCAAACAGAAGCGTATCGCCAGGGAAACTCTGGAAATCTATGCCCCTTTGGCTCACAGGCTGGGTATGTCCAATATTAAATGGGAAATGGAAGACTTGTCCTTTCGGTATTTGGAGCCGGAAAGATACTACGAATTGGTGGAAAAAGTAAAACAAAAACGACAGGAACGACAGGATATTATTGACGAAGCCATCCGAATTTTATCTGACCGGCTGGCCGATATGGGAATTAAAGCTGAAATTCAGGGCCGCCCCAAGCACTTTTACAGCATCTACAAAAAAATGCAAAAGGATCATAAGGACATCAATGAAATTTATGATCTGTCAGCTGTGAGAGTCCTGGTAGAGACCGTAAAAGACTGTTACGGCGCCCTGGGAATTGTTCATACCTTGTGGAAACCCATTCCTCTGCGGTTTAAAGATTACATAGCCATGCCCAAATCCAACATGTACCAATCGCTGCACACCACGGTGATCGGCACCCGGGGACAGCCTTTGGAGATACAGATCCGCACCTGGGAGATGCACCGCACCTCCGAGTACGGCATTGCGGCTCACTGGCGCTACAAAGAAGGCACTAAAAACAGCGGCAAAGATTTTGACCAAAAGCTATCCTGGCTGCGGCAACTTTTGGAATGGCAGCAGGATCTCAGAGACCCTCGGGAGTTTGTCGAGACGGTTAAACTTGATGTGTTTTCCGATGAGGTTTTCGTTTTTACTCCTAAGGGTGATGTGATCGACCTGCCTGCCGGCTCTGTTCCCCTTGATTTCGCCTATCGCATTCATACCGATGTGGGGCATCGTTGCGTTGGAGCACGGGTCAACGGCAAGATTGTGCCCTTGGAGCATAAATTGGCTAACGGCGATATCGTCGAAATCATCACCGCTAAGAACAGCAACGGACCCAGCCGGGACTGGCTGAACATCGTAGGTTCTTCCGAAACTCGCAATAAAATTCGTCAGTGGTTTAAGAAGGAAAAACGCGAGGAAAATATTCTTAAAGGATGGGAAATCCTGGAACGGGAAGGCAAAAAATTCGGCGAAGAATGGCGTGAGATTCTCAAAGGCGACCGGCTGACGGATTTAGCCCAAAAATGGAATATGGCCACAGAGGAAGACCTGCTGGCGGCGCTGGGCTATGGCGGCATTGCCGCCCATGGGGTCATGATTAAACTTGTCGAAGCATATAAGAAAGAGACGAGAAACAGTACCCCGCCGGATGTAAAGCAACTCATCGCCGACTTAAAGCCAAAGCGGACAAAGAGTAAAGCCGGTCATGGCGTTCTGGTCAAAGGAGAATCAGGGGTCATGGTCAAACTGGCTCGCTGCTGCAATCCGGTTCCTGACGATCTGATTGTAGGCTATATAACCCGGGGCCGGGGAGTGTCCATTCACCGGGCGGATTGTTCCAATATATTGAACAGCCTGGAGGAGTATGATCGCATGATCGACGTGAGCTGGGACATAGCCGCCGACGATGTGTATAAGGTGACTGTCGAAATTACCGGCATGGACCGGCCCGGATTACTGGCGGATGTGATGATGATTGCCTCGGAAATCAAGCTGAATGTCAGTTCGGTGAATGCCAGGGCCCATAAAAATAAAACAGCAACCATTACTCTTATCCTGGAAATTAAGAGTTTGAGCGAATTGGAACAAATTATGACCAAAATGCGGCGGGTGCGGGACGTTTATCGGGTTCATCGCGCCACGGCCAGTGCGGGAGGTGCCTGATGCGCGCGGTTGTTCAACGTACTGATGAGGCTTGTGTGACTGTAGACGGCCAGTCTATTGCTAAAATCGGCCCGGGTCTGACGGTGCTTTTGGGCATAGGAACGAATGATACGGTGCAAGATATACAATATCTGGCAGAAAAAATAATGAATCTGCGAATTTTTTCCGATGAGACCGGTAAGATGAACCGGTCTGTGCTGGATGTCAGGGGAGAACTGCTGGTGGTTTCCCAGTTTACTCTGTTCGCTGATTGCCGTAAAGGCCGGCGTCCCAGTTTTGACGCAGCAGCGCCCCCTCAGATGGCCAAAGAACTGTATGAAGCATTTATTGCGCTTTGCCGGGATATGGGAGGCGTCGTTATGTGCGGTCAATTCCAGGCGGAAATGATCGTGCGGCTGGCTAATCACGGCCCGGTGACTATACTACTCGACAGCAAACGTTTGTTTTAGGGGACCGTTGAAAAAGGCCCATCTGCGTTACTTCAGCCTCCTGCGGGCGGGCTCGTTCAGAAAACATCCCTTTTTGGTTTCGAATGCAGTAGTTTATTTTGCTGTGACTCCACCGGAAAGTGATTTGTTTTCTTCCTGATCTCACGATGCTCCGCATCTTTCTAGTATCGACGTACCCTGCGAACGTACAGTCTCACGCCCGTCCTCGTCGCGCTGTATCAGAATTTGTGTTTTTTCGGT
>NZ_AFGF01000295.1 GCF_000219125.1 Acetonema longum DSM 6540 | reverse complement strand
GCCATCTGCTGTAAATCTTATTTAATTCCTTATCAGAGTACATATCTTTAAATCTTTTTATTTCTTCTTCAGGTATTAAAGCATCAAGCAAAGCTTGATGCTTTAATGGCTCAACTCCAACTTTAACTAGATTTCTGGCCTTATTATGAAGCTTAAGCCTATTTATAAAAGGAATAATATTTAAGTATTCGTCCAACTTAGACAATATTTCTTCATTTGTTCCTTTAAAAATGTAAAGAAATTTTAATGCTCCTTCTGCAATCATTCTGCCAAGTAATTTTGCATCCCATATGCATCCAAATGAAATTAACATGATTAAGCTCTCCGTAGTTTCTATCAAGCTTGCATATAGATGAACCAGCGAATATTGTATTTTGTCTGGCAACGGAGAAGCTTTTGAATATAATGGTGCAATTGCAAATACTAGTCCTTTTAAATTATCACCAGCATCTATTGCCACATTATTCATTATTGATTCATATATCTTATGCTTGTCCAAAAACAACTCTCCTAAATTGAAACATTTTAAAGCACTAATTGTTAGCTAGGTTGTGTCTTCAAAATTAACGTAACCAAATTAAAGAGCCGACGATATGTAACATAGCTAAATAGGAAGAGGCTAACTTGTCATATCGAGTGGCAATGCGTCGAAAATGCTTGATTTTATTAAAGAAACATTCAATCAGATGCCGTTCTTTGTACTGATGCCAATCACACTTTCTATTGGGTGGTGGATGTTTACGGCTTGATTTCCAAGGAATAATAGCTTCTCCGCCATGTTCGATAAAAGCGACGAGTTTATCACTGTCATATCCTTTATCAGCAAGCACGGTAGAAAGTTTTTGCCCTTGTAATAAGGGCTCCGCCATCAAAAAATCACTGACTTGTCCGCCGGTTAAGAGGAAGCGTAACGGATTGCCCAACGCGTCGACACTCATATGAATTTTGGTGCTAAATCCTCCGCACCCTAGAGCTTGCTCTGACTGCCCCCTTTGGCACCTGCGGCGTGCTGATGGGCTTGGATTATGGAACTGTCGATTAAGATGCCTTCTTCCTCTTTTTCCTCAGCGAGGATCGTAAAAACGGTTTCCCAAACGCCTTTGATCTTCCAACGCCGAAACCGGGTATAGACACTCTTCCAAGAGCCAAATTCGGCGGGTAAATCCCGCCATGGCGCTCCTGTTCTCAATAACCACAAGATGGCATCCAGTACCATGCGGTTATCTTTCGCCGGTCTACCTCGCTTGCCGGTTCTTTCCGATGGTAATAAGTCTTTTATTTTGTTCCATGTTTCATCGGTTAAGTTATGCCTTGTTGTATCCATAAAAATTATTCTCTATGAATTCTTTTGGCGTGTCAATCCTTTTTTTGAAGACACAACCTAGTGCTCTATAAAGTCAGGAAGTAGAAATAATAGGATAGAGTTTTTTGAGCTTAATACGTGGCATCGGCGGAGGTGAATTGCCAGTTCACAGTCGAGCAAGCAGCGTTTCTGCGGCATTTGCCAAGCGGAGACCTTGCGGCGCATCGTTTCTATAGTGTTCATGGATTGCGCCAGACACTGCCGGGATAGGACGCCAATCTCAATCTCGGCCATGTTCAACCAAGAGGCAGGGATGGGCGTATGATGAATCTCCAGCTTTTCGGCAATGCGCCGCGCCTCCTTCGGCTCAAAGGCTTTGTAAAGCGAGGCAATCCCGTGAATATTGAGGTTGTCCATCACCAGTACGATCGTTTCCACGTGCGCATAATGCACATCGACCAGTTCTTTGAGAAATTGGGCGAAGTCTATGGCGGTCCGTCTTTCGGTGACTTTCACGACCCGTTTGGCCGCCAGCGGCTCAAAGACCACAAACAGGCCAGCCACGCCACAGCGCCGGTATTCGTAATCCATCCGCTCCGGGGAGCCGGGAAGGTAGTGTCAAGAAAGTTTCGCAAAAAGGTTTGCAGTCCGTCATAAGATTTAGTTAGCCAATGGAAAGCTCCGACTCAGGGTCGACCGCTTCCAAATGCTTCATGTTCATATATTTCTTGCAGCCCCATTGAGTACCTGCAACATGGCGAAGGCGGGCGCAGACTAGCATCAAAGCCGACTGCCCGTCAGGGAACGCGCCAACGACTCTGGTTCGACGCCTGATTTCCCGGTCGAGGCGTTCTATCACATTGTTGGTCCGGATTCTTGTCCAGTGCTCAGAGGGAAAATCGGCATAGGCGAGAGTTTCCTGAAT
>NZ_AFGF01000294.1 GCF_000219125.1 Acetonema longum DSM 6540 | reverse complement strand
GAAAAATTCAGGTGACTTTTCGGCTTATGAGATATCATCTGCTATAGCCACTCTCCCGAAAAGTCACGAATTCTGATACAGCGCGACGAGGACGCGCGTGAGACTGTACGTTTGCAGGGTACGTCGATACTAGAAAGATGCGCAGCATCGTGAGATCAGGAAGAAAACATATCCCTTTTTGTCGTAGCCACAATAAAATAGGCTACTGTATTATGAAGCTAAAAAGGGATGTTTTCTGAATGAGCGCACCCGCAGGAGGCTGAAGTGACGCAGATGGGCCTTTTTCAACGGTCCCTTAGTACTCCAGATGCCCTTTCACACCGAGCCGCTTGCGGAACACCCAATAGGCCCAAATCTGATATCCCAGCACGACCGGCACCATCACCGCCGCCGCAATGGTCATCAGCTTCAGGGTATAGGGACTGGATGCAGAATTGTAGATGGTCAGGCTCCATGCCGGATTGAGGCTGGACACCATCAATCGCGGGAACAGACCGGCGAAAAAGGCCAGCGTGGTCAGGACAATGGCCAACCCGCTAAAGGTGAAAGACAGGCCGTACTTTTCGCCGCGCAGCAGCCAATAGGATACCAGGAAACTGGCTACCGCCCCCCAGAGAGCAGCTCCGGCCGGCAGACTCCGGAAAAGATCGGTGCTCACATAAGTTAATCCCACCAAGGTTAAGCAAGCCACAGCCGCCGCCAATCCCGTTTTGAGTCCGGCGCTGCGGGCCCGGCCGATCATTTCACCTTCTACTTTCAGACTGATAAACACTGCGCCATGGTAAGTAAACACCAGAACAAACGCCAGACCGGCGGTCAGAGTATAGGGGCTGAGCAGGGTAAAGAAATTGCCGGTATACTGCATATTAGCATCGATCGGCACTCCCTGCAGCAAATTGGCTACCGCCACTCCCCATAACAGGGCCGGCAAAAGACTACCGGTGAAGATCGCGGTATCCCAGGCAGCCCGCCAGGAGGGGGCCGCCTGCTTGCTGCGAAACTCAAAGGCCACGCCCCGGCCGATCAGAGCCAGCAGCAGTAAAAAAAGCGCTAGATAAAACCCGCTGAACAAGGTTGCATACACATGGGGAAAGGCGGCGAACAAGGCCCCGCCGGCTGTGATCATCCACACTTCGTTGCCGTCCCAGACCGGGCCGATGGTGTTGATCACCAGCCGTCTCTCAGCGTCATCCCGACCGAGAAAAGGTAAGAGAATGCCAACCCCGTAATCGAAACCCTCCAGAAAGAAAAACCCGATAAACAGCACCGCCACTAAGATAAACCACACCACATTCAGTTCCATAATGTCGCCCCCTTTCCGGCTGCTCCCGCCGCGTCCGCCGGCGCATCCACCGGTCCAGCCACGGCAATTTTACGCATCAGACTGACGGCTACCAGGGCCAAAGCGCCATAGACCAGCGTAAATCCGATTAAAGAAATCCAGATGCTGGCGGCGTCCACCGCCATCGAGACACCCTGATCCACCCGCTGCAGCCCGAACACGATCCAGGGCTGACGGCCGATCTCCGTCACAATCCATCCGGCGGAGTTGGCGATATAGGGCAGAGGCAGGGAATAAAGCAATGCTTTCAGCAGGACTGGCGTAGATTCCAGCTTGCCGGCCCGCCAGAGCCAAACTCCGGCAAGCGCCAGCAGGATCAATAGCCCCCCCGCGCCTGCCATCACCCGGAAGCTCCAGAACACAGGCGGCACCGGCGGCACATAGTCAGCCGGCCCATAGCGGGCGGTATACTCTTGTTCCATCGCCTTGATCCCTTTTACTTCCCCCATCGGCGAATTATGTACCAGGAACGTCAATGCACCGGGGATCGACAGCGCAAAATCATTCCGCTTATTTTTCTCGTCAATCATGGCGACAATCGAAAACGGAGCGGAATCCGAAGTCTCCCAAAGAGCCTCCACTGCCGCCAGTTTCATGGGCTGCGCTTTGGCCAGCATCTGGGCCTGCAGGTGGCCGGAGCCGCCAACTGCCAGAGAGGCAAGGAGAGTACATACCAGGCCGATCTTCATCGAGGCCCGGAAAAAATCCACATGACTCTGCCGCAGCAAATGCCAGGCGCTGATGGCGGTAATAAACACGCCAGCGGTTACCAGTCCCGACAAAAGAACATGGGGAAACTGATACAGCAGATAGGGATTGGTCAGCAAAGCCATAAAATCGGTCATTTCCGCCCGGCCATTGCGGATGGCATAGCCTGTGGGCGACTGCATAAAGGAATTGGCCGCCAGAATCCAAAAGGCGGACAGATTGCTGGCGAAGGCCACCAGACAGATAGTCAGGGCATGGACCTTCCGGGATAATTTATCCCAGCCAAAGACCCACAGCCCCAGGAAGGTAGACTCCAGAAAGAAGGCCGTAAGAGCCTCCAGGGCCAGAGGCGCGCCGAAAATATCGCCCATGAACCGGGAGTACTCCGACCAGTTCATGCCGAAATGAAACTCCTGGACAATGCCGGTTACCACGCCCATGGCAAAATTGATCAGAAACAGTTTTCCCCAAAATTTGGCCATCTTTTTGTACAGCTCGTTATCAGTGCGGACGTACATGACTTCCATAAAGGCGATCAAAATGGACAATCCCAGAGTCAGAGGCACAAAGAAGAAGTGGTAGGTTGAGGTAATGCCAAATTGCCAGCGTGACAGTAACAACTCACTCACATAAACCCCTCCTGTCTATTTTCCGGTAAACCATACCCGGTATAACTGTCGGCGGCTTTTTCCTCCGGCTGTGCCGCTTTGGCGGCTAAATCCCGGAAAGTCACCCCTTGCAGGTCGGCAATCAGCCGTTTCTGGATGCGGTACAGTTCGGCATGGACGGGACATTGCTCCTTATAGCGCCTGGTGCAGGATTGATCCGGCTGCAGGCAGCGGTTAATCTCGATAGGCCCTTCCATGGCTGTGGCCACATCATACAGCGAAAGCTCCTCTGCCGGACGGTTCAGGCTGAAGCCTCCCTCAACACCCCGGTAGGAACGGATAATATCCGCCTGCAGCAATGACCGCATAATTTTCTGCAAAAACCGGTGAGGGATATGTTCGGCCTGAGCCAGCGCCTGCCCGTTGACGATGGTTCCCAGCGGCAAGCCTGCCAAGTGGAGAACAACCCGGAAGGCATAGTCGGTTGCCTGGTTAAATTGCATATTTTAGCCTCCTGCGCGGAATTTATACCATGCCGGTATGGTATAAATTATATTCTTATTTTACCAGTACCACTTTTTACCTGTCAAGCGATAAATTTCAACAAATTAATATAAATTACCTTCAATGAATTTTACATAAATATCAATAGCGCCATTTCACTTGGTTAAGATTAAAAATCAGCCGCCGGATATGCAATCTTGCCGTGCCTGACGCCGCCGGCGCAGCAGGTCCACAAACGCCTCCAGGCGGGTGATGACACCGGCCTCACCGGTCTGTTCGTCAAATGCCAGGGATAATACCGGCAGGCCGGTGTCCTGGCTGACCCGGGGCAGAATGTTTTTGACCACTACTTCCGGCATGCAGGTAAACGGGAACACATGAATCATGCCGTCAACGCCCTTGCGCCCCAGCTCCAGGGTATGGCCGATGCCGTTTATGCCATGACCGCCCACATAGTGCCCCAGGTAAGGCTTGGCCAGGGTCATGATTTCGCGGCGCCGGGCCAAAAGGCTGGGCTTGTGCAGCAGGTGGCAGTCCACATAACTGGTGAGATTCAGGGTTTGATGCACCTCAACCCCCATGCCGGACAGTTGCCGGACCAGAGACTGATTCACAAAGGGCTCCAGCATGACGTAAATTTCCCCGATCAGTCCGATTCTGAGCGGTATGACGTCCGACTGCAGTTGTACACCTTCCAGAAGCCCGGCGGCTTCCCGGAGCAACCGGTCTACCGCCCGGGTATCCTGAGCCTCCCGAATATCATCCCCGGCCTGCCGTAAAATCCTGTCTGCCGCCCCGGAGGTTTGTTCCCGGGGCCGAATGTCCATTCCTTTAGCTGCCAGGCTGTCCAAGGCCCGCATCTTACTGCCGGCCAGGCAGAAGGCCCGGTAGATATCCCGCCAGCTTTTCCGGGGAGCTACTTGCCGCAAGATCTGGTAGGCATGCCGGACCGTAGGCTCTATTGCGATGAAATCACAGCTATAGCCCAACTGCTTCAGGATCCCCTGCTGCACCGCGGCGTAATAACCCAGGCGGCAGGGGCCTGTCCCGCCGCAGGTCAGGATGGTATCCGCGCCCGTCTCAAGCGCCTCGATAAAATTCCCTAAGAGAATCTTAAACGGCAGACATACGGTTTCCGGAGAATACTTGGTCCCCAGTTCCAGCGTTCGTTTCGTCACCGGCGGCGGCACCTTGACCCGGCACCCCAGGCCGCTCAGCAATGTCTCCAGTACGATATCCAAATGACCCATATGAGGAAAAGTCACAATCATGGCTGCCACCTCAACATCAACATATCGGCAAAAGCCTCTACCCTGGTGTCAAAACCCGCCTCGGCTGTATGCTCGTCCATCGAAAGCGTCATGCAGGGAATGCGGCAGGACTGGGCGTACTGCTGAATCAGCTCGCCGATCAGGGCATCCGGGCCGCAGGAAAAGGAGGTCATAAAGATGACTCCGTCCACCGGCAAAGGGGCCTGCATCAAAGCAATCGCCGCCCCGGCCATATGATGGCTGTAGGTCCAGAAAATCTCCTTGCCGAAGACCCTCGCTCCTCTGGCTGCATCCCGCGCCGGAACCATCCGGGGAGTAACCACCCTGAGCCCCTGGCGCTCCAGTTTGGCAATCACATTCATACTGACCTGGGGGTCGTACAGTATATATGCATGCCCAATCAGCGCCACGAGGGGAGACCGTTGAAAAGGGCCCATCTGCGTTGTCAGGTCTGCGGGCGCGCGCTTCGACGTACCCTGCAAACGTACAGTCTCGCGCACGTCCTCGACCTTCCTAGCATCTGAACCCTTTTGAACGGTCTCCAGGGTCGAGGTGGGAGATAAGCGGGACAACGAATATATGGGACTGACCTTCTGAGATGTCAAACCTTGGGCGCTTTGGCGCAGGCAGCAGGCCCGGTGCCAGGCCATCAGGCTGGCAGTCAGGCCGACTCCCAGCCGCCTGCCGGTCTCAATCACGGCCTGCCACATCTGGCCCTGTCGTTGGGCTGAACTAACCAGCACATCCAGGAGAGGGGGCATCTGGGACAAATTGCTGCGGATCATGTCCGGAATGCCGATCATTTCCGGACAATTATATTTGCCCTTGGTCTCACTGACCATTCTGGGTACAAACAGATAATCCACCTGGTTATACAGTGCACAGACATGGCCGAAATAGACTTTGACCGGCAGACAGACTTCCGCCAGCACTCCTCCCAGATCCAGTGTGCGACGGGTAGTCTGACCGGACAATACCACTTCGGCCCCCAACTGGCGCAAAAATTCAGCCCAGACCTCACCATGCTGATAGAATAGCAGCCCTTGAGGCAATCCGACTCGTATTCCCATGAGGTTCCTCCTTAATTTCTACGCCACTGTTATCGTTGTGCTCCACTTGCCGCAGCGGTCCCCCCACCGGGCTACCGTCCGGCCATTCATGACAATTTCAATGACTTCGCAGAGATTAGGGCAGCCGCCGCATTCAAAGCTGCGGGAGTGATACTGCCAGTCCGCCACGGCAAACCCCCGGAATGCGGTAGGGGCCTGATTATGCAGTTTCTCCCGCGCCAAAAGAGCCGCGCCTATGGCCCCCATCACGTTGTAATGAGGCGGAACCAAGACCGGACAACCCAGCGCCTCCTCAAAGGCTCGCTTCATGCCTTTATTGGCGGCTACGCCTCCCTGAAACAAAATGGGCTGATGCAGTGCCTTGCCCTTGCCGATATTGTTCAGGTAATTCCTCGCCAAGGCCTGACACAAGCCGTGAAGGATATCGGCTATATCGTGGCCGGCCTGCTGCTTGTGGACCATGTCCGACTCGGCAAACACGGCGCAGCGGCCGGCAATTCGAACCGGTGCGGCAGAAGTGAGGGCCCGCTCACCGAATTCCTCAATGGGAATATTCAGTCGGGCAGCCTGCTGGTCCAAAAAGGAACCGGTGCCGGCGGCGCATACCGTATTCATGGCAAAATCAGTTACTACCCCATTACGGATAATAATCAGCTTGGAATCCTGGCCGCCGATCTCGATAACCGTCTGCACGTCAGGCCGGACATGCATAGCCGCCACAGCATGAGCCGTAATCTCATTCTTCACGCTGTCCGCTCCCACCACCACACCGGCCAGCTGCCTGGCACTGCCGGTAGTCCCGATTCCCTTCACGGTCAGGTCAGGATTCTGCTCCCGGACCCGGCCCAGTCCCTGCTGGACTGCGGCAATCGGGTTGCCCTGGGTACGAATATACAAAGCGTCAATGATGCCGCCATCCATGTCCATGGCAACAACATTTGCGCTCACCGATCCCACATCAACGCCCAAATAGACTTCCATCTGAGAGTCCTCCTGCATTCATTCTGTCTGTAGTATTGCCCTCCAGAGCGGCAAACATGAATCAGCCTGCAAAATCCCGCCGGAGAAATAATTCATATTGCCGCAACCCTTCCCCTGATATAATATAATAAAACAAAGGCCCCGCTGGCATGAGCGGCAGCCTCCATGGCAAAAGGAGTTGTCGGATGATGTTTGGAATCACGCACTTTGAGGTCTTTTTGCTGGCAGGGATTCTGTTAAATATCACGCCCGGCCCGGATACCTTCTATATTCTCAGCCGCAGTATCGCCCAGGGGCCAAAAGCCGGAATTTATTCGGTAATGGGAATTATCTCCGGCGGGGCGATTCACACTGCCTTGGCCGCCCTGGGGCTATCCGTGATCTTAGCTCAATCCGCCCTGGCGTTTACAGTGGTGAAAACCGCCGGTGCTCTTTATCTCGGCTACATTGGCATCACCGCCTTATTATCCCGGGATCAGCTTCGGGCGACAGAAGCTGAAGCAGGCGCCGCCATGCGGCAGATCTATACCCAGGGACTTCTCACCAATTTATTCAATCCCAAAGTCGCCCTGTTCTTTCTCTCATTTCTGCCCCAATTCATCGATCCCCAGAACGCGTACGGCATTATGCCGTTTATTCTCCTGGGCTGCACTTTCCTGACAACCGGTACCCTTTGGTGCCTGCTGTTAGTGCTGTGCTCGGGGAATATGACCGTCTTTCTGCGCAAGAATGACAAGGCCAGCGCCATTATGAACAAAGTATGCGGCGCTGCCTATATTCTGCTGGGGGTAAAACTGATGACCGCGGAGCAGTAATAGGGATCTCCTTAGTTTTCCAAAGGATAAGACCGGGAAATGTCAATTTCATCTGAAATATAATAAGTTCCGGAGAATTCTCTCCGGAACTTATATTCTAAATTATATAGAGTAAATCGCAATAAAAATGTCCTGCCTGTGATGCGTATCACTGCCTTCCGGTCTGGCCGCAAGTATAGTTATGGTAGAAATAGCGAAGTAAGGGAGAAGTGACGAATTATGGATACCAGCAATGTATTGCGTCAGCATCAGGAGGTTTTATCGTTGACGAGTAAAATTAGTTCTTATCAAAATCAACAGCAAATCAAAGAGAAGGCCTTTGAAATCTCTCTGCTGCTGGGACAGCTGGCCGGCAAAATTAAAACCCATTTGGCGGCTGAGGACAAGTTCGTTTATCCCAGGCTCATGAACCATCCTGACAGTCAGGTACGGATGACTTGTGAAAAATTCGCCCGTGAAATGGGAGATCTGGCGAAGGCGTTTAATGCGTATCAAGCCAGGTATTCCGGCGCCGGTAAAATTGAAGCCGATCCTGCCAAATTCTTAACCGATACAGGAAATATTATATCAGCGCTGATGACAAGAATTGAGAAAGAAAATACCTCTTTGTACCCGCTGCTGGCGTGAAATGTGTCGGAGAGATCAGCCAGGCTGGTCCTCCTTGTCGATCAATGTCCGGATGCTAGCCAGCTTATCCGCCAGCTGGTTTTGGATGGCAAGGGCCTGATCTTCCAGTTCGGTCCTGCCGTTAGCGATTTTATCAATCATGTCTGAACGGGCAGTGGTGATTTCGCTGATCAATTCAGTGCGGGCCGTGGCAAGTTCAGCCAGGAGTTCGTTTTTCACAGCGGCGAAGTCGGTCTGAATCGCTGCTTTATCCTCCAGAGTGTCCGGCGTCTCGCCGGGTTTGGCCACCGAACGGCCCTGACGCAGTTCATCAATAGCGGCGCTGGCAGAGCCGGTAATTTGGTTAAGCTTGTCCACCATCTGCTGCATGGGATCTTTTTTCTTGCTCATGGGCATCACCTCGTGTCTGTCTGATAGTGTGATTGCTAGTAAAAGATTACCTTGTTTGCACCGGGAAGTCAATCAAACTCCAAGCCCAGATTCAACGTCAACATTTGATAGCTCCTTTTAACGGTCCCCTTGAGCCGCGTTCCTGCCCGCCACATACCCTGTGGAAAACGCCGCCTGCAGGTTGTAGCCGCCGGTGTATCCGTCGATGTCAATCACTTCGCCGGCAAAATATAGATTTTGAATCAGCTTGGATTCCATGGTCTTGGGGTTGATTTCCTTAATATTCACCCCGCCGGCGGTAACGATGGCTTCACTGATCGGGCGGGTGCCTTTGAGCGTGAAGGTCAGACGGGCAATGGTTTCCCGGAGGCGAATCCGTTCGGCCTTGGCAATCTGATGGACCGGCTTGTCCGGGTCTAGATAGGCCAGGTCGATGACCACCGGGATCAGTTTGGCCGGCAGCAGCTCCCCCAGGGAATTCTTGATCTGCTTGCGGCTGAATTTCTCAAAATCCCGCTGAATGCGCTTATCCAGCACCTCCGGCGTCAGGGCCGGCTTCAAATTAATCTCCAGAAATATATCCCCCGCGGCTTTCTCCAGCAATTCCGATACATACTTGCTAAGAGACAGGATAATCGGTCCCGACAGACCATAGTGAGTAAACAGCATCTCACCAAATTCATCGGCTATTGCCTTCTCTTTATACCTGACTGTAGCCCGTACATTTTTCAGAGACAAGCCCTGCAATTCGGTAATCCAGTGTTCCTCTACCTCCAGCGGCACCAGGGAGGGTTTTAGCGGCATAACGGTATGTCCCAGTTTTTGGGCCATCACATAACCGTCGCCGCTGGAACCGGTGCCGGGGTAAGAGGCGCCGCCGGTAGCCAGAATCACTGCGTCGGCAGGGTATTCCCGGTCCTGACGGGTAACCACACCGGTTACGGCTCCGTCCTGTGCCAAAACGGCCTTAACCGCCTGATTGGTCAGTACTGTCACATCTCTACTTTCCAAGGCACTGGTAAATCCCCGGATCACATCCACGGCCATATCGCTTTGGGGAAATACCCGGCCGCCCCGTTCTACCTTGGTAGGGACCTGCTGCCGGGCTAAAAATTCCATCAACTGTTCATTATTGAAGGCATTCAGGGCGCTGTATAAAAAGGCGCCATTTCCCGGCATGTTCTTAATGAGGGTGGGAATATCTGCAATGTTCGTCACATTGCAGCGGCCTTTGCCGGTAATCAGGAGTTTTCGGCCCACCGCCGCCATTTTCTCCAAAATGGTAACCTGAGCGCCGCCTTCCGCCGCGCTGACTCCTGCCATCAATCCGGCGGCGCCTCCGCCGACTACGATAATCTTTTTCATGTCTCTCTCTTTCTCCGGTCTCAGCCAAATAGCTCCGGCGATCCCTGCAAATATCTTATTCTATTTTTTACATTTTACTATTTTCTATCGGAGGGTCCCATTCCTGCCTTACACGCTGTCGAACTTTTCTGCTTTTTACGCTATTGACACGGATTCGAACTTATGTGATAATATTCCCATTAAACGTATACAAGAATATATGTACCCAAAGGGGAGTAGCTAGCAGGGAAACCTGTAACAAAGTCGTCAATTCGTGACATGAGAGGATGTCATCGGCTTTGTACACACGTGTGTAGCCAGACCTTTGCTCAGCGGCAAGGGTCTTTTTATTTGCTGCTAAGAGGAACATCACCCCGTTGCCAAATTATTTTAAGCGGAGGATGAAGTCTATGTTCGACACTGATTTTCTCATGGCACTCCTGACGATTATTGCTATTGACCTGGTACTGGCCGGCGACAATGCGGTAGTGATCGCTATGGCCTCCCGGAATCTGCCGGAAAAACTGCGCAATAAGGCTATCTACTGGGGCACGGCCGGCGCCATTATTGTCCGCGTTCTTATGACTCTGGTGGCGGTATGGCTGATGCGCGTTCCTTACCTGCAAGCTTTAGGCGGCATGCTGCTCATCCCGGTAGCCCTTAAGCTCTTAAAACATGAAGACACTCATGAGTCTGTGACAGCTGCCGATAATTTCTGGACCGCCATTAAAACCATCATCGTCGCCGATGCGATCATGGGCATTGACAATGTGTTGGCCATTGCCGGCGCCTCCCACGGCAACATGCTGCTGGTCGTGCTGGGTCTGTTGATCAGCGTGCCCATCGTCATTCGGGGCAGCCAGTGGATTAGCGGCTGGATGAATAAATACCCCGCCCTGGTCTATGTAGGAGCCGGCATTCTGGCTTGGACAGCCGGCGGCATGATCATGCATGACAAAGTCGTCGGCAGTTATTTGACCTCTCTCACACAAGCCGCCGGCTGGCTGGTACCACTGGTGATCGTCATCCTGGTGGTGGCCGTGGGCAAGCTGTGGGAAGCCAAGCAGACGAATTCACAAGGTCCTATTCACTAATCCCAGAAGATAGAATGAATACGGGGATGCGGTACAGGTTTTTAAAACCATTCCGCATCCCCTTTGTTTTACTCACCGGCCCGGATCACGCCGCAAGCCAATCGTTTGCCGGAATTGCCGGCCGGCTGAGTTCGGTAATCATCCGGGCTCTGGTGGATAATAACCGATCTGCCGATGATAGCCGATACCCGGAATTTATTGGTGAAAAAACTCATCATCGCGACTCCGTCGTTGGAGAACAGTACCGGGAAATCTCCCGCATGGTTGCCGTGGGGCTGATTGCATGGGTTCCAGTGCGAACCTGCCGCCAGAAAAGGATCTTCAGGGTCGCCTGCCTGGCAGACTCCCTTTTCATGAATGTGAAATCCATGGGGCCCGATAGGCAGACGGTCGCCTTTGCCCGGACAATAGGGCGGCAGCCCGCATACCTCGACTTTAACCCAGACGCCGCCGGGAACCTCGGTAAAACGGACCAATCCTTCTATATCGGGTGCCAAAGGCCCGCCTTTTAATCGGGCATACGCCTTAGTCGGCTCAGGCGTCTTACCCCCGCATTGGGGGCAGCCCTGGTTCCATTTGCAGCTATCCCAATGCTTACCGGCACGATATCGCTGTCTTTGCACCGTATTCCTCCTTTCACTCTGCCTGATCGGTAACTTTTTTATATTTTATGTGGCGATGCCGGAAAGAGTGCCCCGGACTCGTGCCGGGCAGCCAGCCACAACGCCCTTCGATCATATAAAGAAGGCCCCTGCCATATGGAGACAGGGGCCTTCGCTAAAGCAACCCACTAAATGAACGGATTACTCACTTACCTCTGATAATGCCCGGCAGTGACTCTGCCACTTCAGACAAAGCACTGCTATAATCCGGGCGGGCCTCCAGGCCCTTGGCATTTAGCAGGCAGTCGGTGACCAGGTATGTCTTCATCCCGACAATGCCGGCAATCAGGTCTTCTTCCACATCATTGCCGATCATCAGGCATTCCGACGGATGACGGCCGATACGATCGGCAATCTCTAAATAGTATTCCGGGTGAGGCTTGCAAAAACAGCTGTTTTCGTAGCTGGTAATCAGCTTAAAATCAAGATCAGCCACTCCGGCCCATTCCAGACGCTGTTCGACAGCATTACCGGGAAAAATCGGGTTGGTAGCCACCACCACATCGCAGCCGGCATGAATAGCGGCCAAAACAGCCTGCCGGGCTGCCGGACTTGGTTGCGTCACCGAACGGACTTGTCCGAAATGCTGTTCATAGAAAAGGTCCAAGGCCGGCGCCAGGACCTCTTCCGCCACCCCGATCTTGGGCAGAAAATCCTCGTAAAACACTGCCTTGTTAGTTTTGACTTTATCCCGGTTGGCAATCATCACACCGGTGGAACTTAACAACTGACCGACAAATTTCTTAGGGTCCGCATAGGGAGCTACATGGCGCCCCAAAAGATTCAAATAGACCTTGACGAATTCTTGCTGGTCCAGGGGGAGCAAAGTCCCGTCCAAATCAAACAATACGCTTTGTATCATAGTTTTCCTGTCTCTCCTTATCAACATCATCCGATGGATCTTCCTATTTCGCGCTGTGTTGCCAAAAAACCTTGCTCTCTCTCCAATTCTTGCTGGCCTGGGTAATTAACAAGAATACATGATTGACAATATTTTTGACCGGTGCCAAAATATTTATATTGCAAAATTAACGAATTCCAATCGTTAGGAGAAGATCATGGCACAGCAAGGTATCAGCAAAGTCTATTATGCACTATCCCATTGGAGGAATTTCCGGTTAAAGATTTTTGCCGGAGGTATCCTTATCGGACTGGTTGCCGGCGCAGTCGTGGTAGTGTTTCGCTATTTCATCGCATATGCGGAATGGTTGCGAACAGAAGCCTATGCTCATTTGCGACACAACCCGGCGCTGATTCCGGCGTGGTTTTTATTTTTGCTGCTTGTCGCTTTTATTTTAGGCCTTATCGTAAAATATGAACCCATGGCCGGCGGCAGCGGCATCCCGCAGGTAAAGGGCGTTATGTTGCGACGCATGAAAATGGTGTGGCAAAAAGTCTTGCCCGCTAAGCTTGCCGGCGGCGTTTTGGCCATTGGTGCCGGTCTGTCGTTAGGCCGGGAAGGCCCCTCCATTCAGCTGGGCGCGGTGGTAGGCCAGGGCCTCAGCCGCCTGATGGGGCAGACAAAAATGGAAGAACGCTACCTTTTAACCAGCGGGGCCAGCGCCGGCTTGGCAGCGGCGTTTAATGCACCGCTGGCTGGGGTGATGTTTGCCCTGGAGGAACTCCACAAAAATTTTTCCCCTGCGGTATTAATGGCAGCCATGGCCGCTTCGGTCACAGCCGATTGGGTGAGCCAGCTTGCGTTTGGGCAAAAAGCCGTTTTCAATTTTGAACGTCTGACGGCTCTGCCCCCGGGCTATTACGGACACGTTATCACCCTGGGAGTCATCGCCGGCTTGGGCGGCATCCTATTTAACCAATGCCTGCTCCGATCCCTGGATCTCTATGACCGACAGCGGGTCCTGCCCAAAATCATGCAGGCAGCTTTTCCCTTGCTGGTCGGCGGTCTGGCCGGCCTTATTCTGCCGGAGATTCTAGGCGGCGGACACGAACTGATCGGCGGCATTTCAGCCGGACACTATGATCTGCCCCTGTTATTCGTCCTGCTGGCGGCCAAATTTAGTTTTACCATTCTTAGCTATGGATGCGGCGTTCCCGGCGGCATATTTCTGCCTCTCCTAGTGATCGGTGCCCTTCTGGGCGGGTCCTTCGCCACAGTTTCTATTCAATGGACGACGATTCAGGTGGAGTATGTCAATAACTTTGTCATACTGGGCATGGCTGCATTGTTCGCCGCTATTACCAAGGCGCCGGTAACCGGCAGTATTCTGATCATGGAAATGACCGGCTCCTTCAGCCATCTTTTTCCCTTGATCACTATCTCCATGACTGCCCATCTGGTGGCTGACATCGCCAACTCCCCACCGGTCTACGAAGCATTGCTGAACCGGTCTTTGGCGAAACAGAAACCCCAGACCCTGGCGGGATCCTCTGAGAGACAGACCGTCGCTGAGTTGGTCGTCTGCCTTGATTCCAAGCTGGACGGCAAATACATTAAGGATGTGGCATGGCCTGACAGCAGTTTGCTGGTTAGCATCAAACGCGGCGAAGCCGAAATCGTGCCCAAGGGGGATACCAAAATCCTAGCCGGCGATTACCTCTATATATTGACCGATGAAACCAACACAAAACTAATTGATGATTTAGCCGAAGCCCGCCTGTCATAGAAGAAAATCACGAACCCCGACCATATTCTTGTATCACAAGGCCGGGGTTCGTGATTTTCTATCGGATTCCGCTTCGGTCACTATTTTCTAGCTTTGATCAAATGTGATTCCGCCTCATTCCGGAAACACCATAACCTTTTTAAACTCCAGCCCTACCCGGTCACCGGAGGAATATTGGGACAGGGCGGCAGCCTTGTCGATGACCCGGATCTGGGCGCCGTTCACATCAATCCGCCAGTCCACCGCATCTCCCAGGTAAACTTTATGGACGATTGTCCCCTGAACGGCTTGCTCGTCCTGAGTCAGACTGATATATTCCGGTCGGATGGCGGCTACCGCTTTGCCGCTGAAATCATGCTGCGAAGGCAAAGTCAGGCCGAGGGACGGGATATGAACCGTGTCCTGACGGGCTTCGGCATCTATAAAGTTCACCAGCCCGATAAAATCGGCAATGACCCGGTTGGCAGGAGTCTCATAGACCTCCAGGGGGCTGCCGATTTGCTGGATCACTCCCTGGTGCATAACGACGATCCGGTCGGACATGGCCATGGCTTCGGCCTGATCATGAGTGACATAGACCACCGTGACATTAAGTTTTTTCTGCAGTTCCTTGATCTCAAACCGCATGCTTTCTCTCAGTTTGGCGTCCAGATTGCTGAGGGGCTCGTCCAGCAAAAGCAACTGGGGCTCGCTGACCAGAGCTCTGGCCAGGGCTACCCTTTGCTGCTGACCGCCGGAAAGCTGGCTGGGCAGACGGTCGGCATAACCGTCCAGATGGACCATATCCAGGGCCTGAAGGGTCTTTTCCCGAATGATATCTTTGGCGATACCCTTAATTTTCAGAGGGTAGGCCACATTGTCAAACACCGACATGTGGGGCCAGACGGCGTAGGACTGAAACACCATGCCGATATTGCGCTTTTCCGGCGGCGCAAAGATTTTTTTCTCCGGCGAGCTGACCAAGTGGTCACCGATATAGATCTCGCCGCTATTAGCCTTTTCAAAACCGGCGATCATGCGCAGCATGGTGGTTTTACCACAGCCCGAGGGGCCCAGAATGGAAAGAAATTCGCCGTTCCTGATCAGGGCGCTGAACGCATTCACCGCCTTGACTTCCCCGAACAGCTTAGTAACGGATTCTATCTTTACTTCGGCCATGATTCCTACTCCTTTATCTTTTATCGCGGATTAAATCCCAATAGCGCCCTTGGAAACTTTGCGCAGAATCACATTGCCCGCCAGGACGATGAACAGGATGATCACTGCCAGCACCGAGGCGTCCTGGGGATCGGCATAGGTCTGCAGTTCATAGAGCAACACGCCGATGGTTTTAGTCTGAGAGCCGTAGAGAATAATGGACATGGTCAGCTCATAAAAAGAGGGCATAAACACTAAAAACCAGCCAGCCACAATAGACGGCCCGATTAGGGGCAGCATCACGTCCCGCAGGGCCTGAAGCCAGTTCGCGCCGGAATTCAGCGCCGCTTCCTCCAACGAAGAATGCACCTGGCTTAGTGAAGCGGCAATGGTGCGGACAGCCATCGTCAGATATTTGACCATATAGCCCACCACCAAAATGGCCATGGTGGAATACAGGTTCAGACCAAACTCCCCGGAAAAAGTAATAATCAGAGCCAAAGCAATAACAATGCTGGGAGTGGCGCCGCCAAGGGTGGACAAACCATCCGGAATACCCCTGCCGCTGACCCTGGTCTTAACTAGAAGATAGGCGATGAACACAGCCAGCACAGTGGCAATGGTAGCCGCTAGACCTGCTGAAATAAAGCTGTTCCACAGAGTGTCCATATATTGTTCATTTTTGATCGCCGTCAGCCAGTTGGTGATGGTCAGATTATCGAAAGAGATAGGACGGGACAGGGATTTGATCAGAGAAGTCACCAGAATGGACCCTAACGGCAGGAAGATGGCCACAAATCCATAGAGACTGACCAAAGCGGCCAGAGGCCATTTCCAAATTCCCAGCTCTACCAGGCCCGGCCGGGTGCTCTTGCCACTGATGGTCACATAGTCTCTGCGGTTCATCAGCATCGTAGAAGCATACAGGATAAAATTCGCCACCAGCATCAATGACACAGCCAAAGCCGTGGCTTCCCGGATTCCTTTGCCGGTACCCATATACACATAGGTCACAATGCGGGTGGTCAGCACTTCAATTTGCGCCGGCATGCCCACGATGGCCGGGATGCCGAAAGCGGACCCCACACCGATAAACACCAGCACGCCGCCGGCAAAAATACTGGGGAACATCAGAGGCAATGTGACCCGCCACAGAGTGCCCAAGGGTGAATCTCCGGACACCCGGGAGGCTTCCTCCAGGCTGGGATCCATTTTTTCCAGGGCGCGGGAAATCGTAATAAAGGCAAAAGGAGAATAAAACAGGGTAAAACACCAGATCAGCCCCCCAATGCCATAAATATCAAAGGGAGAAGCCGACAGGTTAAACACGTGCACCAGCCATTCGTTTAAATACCCGACACTGGGATTTAACAACTGCGTCCAGGCAATAGCTCCTACATAAGGAGGGATCATGTAGCTGGTGACAAAGGCCGTACGGAAAAATCCTTTACCGGGCAGGTCAGTCCTTCCGACCAGCCAGGCCAGAGGAAAGGAGATCGCAACGCTGACCAGCGTAACCAATAACGAAATATAAATAGTATTTACAAAAGATTTCCAATTGACGATGTTTCCATATACTTCCCAATAGGTGGTAAGATCCAGAGTTCCTTCTACCATTAAACTGCGCAGCACCAGATAGAGCATGGGAAATGCGGTAAAGAGCAGCAGCAGACCTACTGAAACGAAAATAACCAGCCATTTTAAATCCAGGTTTGTCTTCAAAGAGGAGAAAAAACTCCGGTTCATGCCTGAACCCCCTAAAAATCAGGGAGGGATTGATCCCCCCCCCTGTTTGTGTTGATCCGATATTTTACTCGATCCTATTTATCCAGCACTTTGCTGCGAAAAGTCTCTTTAACTGTTTCGTTATCTTTAGCCAGCTTAGCCCAGTCGGGTTTCGCCGCATTTTCGGCGAATGTCTTTAGTGCCGGTGCTCCCTGAGGCGGATTCACATCGTCCCGGACCGAATGCATCCAGCCTTTGACGATGACCTCCTGTCCTTGTTTCGTTAAGAACCAGTCCAGCACCGCTTTAGCGGCCTCCTGGTTCTTGCTGGAGTTAAGTATGGCAATGGGACTGGGGATGATGATGGTGCCGTCAGCCGGATAGACTACTTTCACCGGTTCGCCTTTGGCGCCGATTTTCAGAATGTTTTCTTCCAGGATCATGACAGCGTGATACTCGCCGCGGACCAGTTTGTTTTGCAGAGCCGAGTTGCCTTCTTCCACTTTCATGCCGTTTTGCCGCAGTTGCTCAAAATACTCCCAGCCATACTTGTCAGACAGTACGCCGGCAGCTACATAGGCTGTACCGGAAAGCAGCGGGCTGGGCATGGCGATTTTGCCGTTCCATTTCGGCTCCAGCAGGTCTTTAAAGGATTTGGGTGCATCAGCCTCGCTGACCTTAGCGGTGTTATAAGCGATGATCATGTTGGAAATACGCACACCGGTCCAGTAGCCTTCGGTATCCTTATTGGCTACTATATCTTTCCGGTTAGGAGAATCATACTTTAAAAGCAGATTCTGGTCTTTTAATGTGAGGTAATAAGAAGGATCAGCCACCATAATCAGGTCAGCCTGGACCTTCTTCGCCTCAATTTCGCCGGCTATTTTAGCCATAACCTTTTCGGTGCCGGCCTGGAACCATTGAACATCCAAGTCAGGAAACTGTTTTTTCATCTCGGGTTTAATCAGTTCGATGATGTCTGGATAAATCGAAGTATAAATCATCACTGTGCCTTGAGGCCCCTTACTTTTGGGCGTTTCCGCCGGCTTACCGCCGCCACAGCCCGCCATGACCGTTGCCAGGAGTGCTGTAATCAAAAGCAGCGCCACTAACAGATACCCATGTTTTTTCACAAATATTCCCCCCATATTATTTATAGCATAGGTATAGAACAAACAATAAAATTATCTGCAGCCTCGCATCTGGGACCGTTCAAAAAGGTTCAGATGCTAGGCGCGACGGGGACGAGCGTGAGACTGTACGTTTGGAGGGTACGTCGAACACTCGCCCGCAGGAGCAACGAAGCAGATGGGCCTTTTTCAACGGTCCCCTGCCAGCGCTGATTTCAGCGCCCCCAGACTCTCAAACACATAGTCCGGCCTGATATTGGAGCGGGCCAGATCCTCTGCCTTGGTTTCACCGCTTAATACCAGAATCGACGTAATACCGGCATTTTTACCGGTAGCAATATCCGTATACAGCCGATCCCCTACCATCGCCAGTTCTTCCGGGCGATATGGCTTCCGCCGCAAAAGGGCAGCCACGATCGCCGGATTCGGCTTGCCGATAATCCGGGGCGTAGCGCCGGTAGAGGCTTTGATCAATTCGATCATGGCGCCGCAGTCCGGGATATAGCCATCCTCAGTAGGACAATTGATATCCGGGTGGGTAGCAATAAAGGATATGCCGTTACGAATGAAAGCGCAGGCTTTTTCTAATTTTTCATAAGTCAGGGTTTTGTCAAATCCCAGCACCACATAGTCAGGATTCCGGTCCGTCACAGTAAAGCCATGGTCCTGAAACTCCGCCTCCAAAGCCGGCGTCCCCAGCAAATAGATACGGGCGCCAGGTTTTTCCGCTTTAAGATACAGGGCAGTCGCCTCACCGGAGGTGAGAATATCACGGGGTGCAGCCTGCCAGCCCATACGGCTCAGCTTGCCGGCGTAATAGCCGGCGGCGCGTGAAGAGTTATTGGTGAGGAACAAAAAATCCCGTTCCGTTGCCGTAATGTAGTGCATAAAATCCAGCGCTCCCGGCAGGATATCATCGCCCAAATAGAATGTCCCATCCATATCTAAAAGAAAACATTTGATTTCACGAAGACGTTTCATTTGTACAACCCTTTGCGACAAGTATAAATATCCTGAATATCCTTATTTTCTTAATTTTCTTAACGCCTTTTTGGGCTTAAGGATAATTCCCCGCAACAGTTTGACAATCCTGCTAAATTCCGCCAAAAAATAACCTCACCTCAAACGGAAAAACCTTCCACAACGGCTGGAGCCCCTGAATCGCAAGCCTTGGGACAGATAAAATATTGTAAAAATTTTTGCGGAGAAAAAGCATATTTCAGTTCGATGTAGAATGTATTAATGTGTTTAAGTATGCTTTAGATATGCCAGTCCGGCGCAGAGCCTGATGCAATCTTAAATACAGCGAAATTAGGGGGTTCGTTATGCACCAAAATTTTTCTCAGTTAACAAGCCGCATTTTGATAATGGGAAATAAAGTGATAACAGCAGTCGACCAGTCCATACAAGCCATGACTGCCAATGATACCGCCATCGCCTCCCAGGTCCGTCAGACGGAAAAATTGGTGGATTCCATGTATTACGGGATTAATGAGCAATGCCTGGAAATTATGTCCGGTGGGCAGTTTGCCAGAATTGACATAAATTTTATCGTTAACAGCCTGAAAATCGCCATGGAACTGGAGCGAATCTGTGATTATGCCAATCAGATCGCTAAACTGGTTCAGAAGAAATTTTCCCAGCAGGACGTCCAAATCCTGTCCTCACTGAACCCCCCTGCGGCTAAAATGAAAGACCAGACCACGGAAATGCTGTCGATTGCCCTGGAGTGTTATGAGAAACTGGACATTAGCCTGGCCAACCGGTTGATTGACGCTGATGACCTGGTGGACAAAAAGAACCGGGAACTGTTTCGCGATATGTTGTGCGTAGGTTCCATGCATCCCTGGGGCCAGGAGGTCATTATGGATTATCATGTGGCAATCCGCTATCTGGAGCGGGTGGCTGACCGGGCTGCCAACATCGGAGAATTAGTGCACTATATTGTGTCCGGCGCACCGGTGAAAAAGCCTGCTTACGAGGAGTTGATCTGGGATGATAATTGATGATTTTAATACGGTGCTGCGGCTGGTGATTTCCCTTGTGCTGGGAGGGGTGATCGGCTTTGAGCGGCAGCTCCAGAGAAAAACCGCCGGTCTCCGCACCCACATCCTGGTATGTCTGGGTTCCTGCCTGGTGGCCATTATGTCGGTCAACCTGTACGCCAATGTCCAAGGACTGACCAATGCCGATCCGGCCAGGCTGGCGGCCCAGGTGGTCAGCGGCATCGGCTTTCTGGGGGCCGGCGCTATCATGAAAGAAGGGCCCACCATCAAGGGCCTGACCACAGCGGCCAGCCTCTGGGTGGTAGCCAGCGTAGGCCTGGCGGTAGGTGTAGGGGCCATGACCGGAGCGGTCACCACTACCTTGCTGGTCGTCATAGCCTTGGAGGTTCTGCCCCGGATCGACCGGCTGTATCAAGTTTTAAGCCCCTCCGTCTGCACCCTGATGATCCATTCTCTCGATAAGCCCGGTCAAATCGGGCAAATCGGCTCGGTGCTCGGGACTCTCGGCATCGGCATTACCCAAATCCACATCGAGGACGGGGATTCCGGCCAGATTTTTGTCCCACTGACCATCACCATTCCGGATAAGTGCCGGCTGGAACAGGTCATAGCTGAACTGGGCAAAATTGACGGAGTGTTAAGCATAAAAATCCCAGAAGATTAAAATTCACATATATTTCTAGATTTAATCATAAATTTGTCATATTTACCGGATACACTGAAAAAAAGGAGATGAGGTCAGAATGAAAAAATGGGTAACTTCTCTCTTAATCGCATTGTTTGCCTCTGTAACCATACTTCCGACAGTCAGCGCCGCTTCCTTCTGGAATAACGTGGACCGGCAGGAGCAGCAGAAACAGGAAAACGAACGTCTGAGGCGGGAACAGCAGGAAAGAGAACGTCAGGAGAAAGAGCGCAAAGAAAGAGAACGCCAGGAACAAATAAAAAAGCGCCCTCCGCAGAAGCCACAGAAGCCACCGCAACAACAACCGCCGAAGCTGCCCCAGCAACCTCAGCGGCCACCGCAACAGCAACCGCCGAAGCAGCCTCAGCGGCCTCCGAAGCACCCCCAACAGCGCCCTCAGCATAGCTGGAATCATCCTTCTTACAGAAATCCTCAGTGGCGGCAAGATGTTCGCCGTGATGCCCCTCCGTTTCAATGGTACGAAAAACGCAGCCGGTATTCAGCCCCCGGTTACCGGATGGAGCCGATTTATGACCGCTCCTGGAATGATCGTTTTCCCGGCCTGCGGGCCTACAGATGGCAAGACAGGCCCGACAGGGGCTTCTGGTATCGGGGCCACCGCATCACTGATGCCGTCATGTTCTATGACGCTTTCGATGATCTGGTCAGCGTAGGGTTCATGTACAATGGCGTCTTTATGTTCGTCCGCGATGATAATAACGCTTTTGAAAACCGGGATTCCTTTTTCTTAACTTGGTGGCATTAACTTTTAGAAATCAATCCGGCTTTGCTCGCCCGGCGGCCGGCGGAGTAAAAAAAACGGCTTTCATCCGGGTACGCCCGGATGAAAGCCGTTTTTTACTCCCGACTCCTTTTTATCTGCCGTCGGTGGCTAAAATGCAAATCGGTTATCATATATTTGTCATATTTACCGAATACAATGAACTATAGCAAGGGAGGTTGATAGAATGAAACGATGGGTTGCCACGATCCTGACTCTGGTATTTGCGTCCGCAGCCATGCTGCCTGCAGTCAGCGCCGCTCCCCGGCACCGGGACGACCGGCATGACCGGCAGCGTCAGGAATACCAACGACGTCCCGAGCGGCGGCCGCATCATAACTGGTCCAATCCCTCATTTCGGCATCCCAACTGGCGGCGCAATGTCCACCGGGATCCCCTGCCGTTCCGCTGGTATGAAAAGCGCAACCGCTTCGCGGGCCCCGGCTATCGGATGGTTCCGATTCGTGACCGTACCTGGAATAACCGCTTTCCCGGACTGCGAGCCTACCGGTGGTATGACAGAGCCGACAGAGGATTCTGGTATCGGGGCCACCGCATCACCAATGCGGTCATGTTCTATGATAATTCGGATGAACTGGTCAGCGTAGGCTTCATGCATAACGGCGCCTTTATCTTCCTGCGGGATGATGACAACGCTTTTGAAAACCGGGATTCTTTCTTTATGGCCTGGTGGCGTTAAGGCGCTTATCGGATTCGGTCCCGGCTTTGATCCTGCCGTGTGGGTCAGGGCCATGCAGGGAATTCGTTTCAAACAAGAACCGGCCTGTATCCATTATTTTTATGGATGCAGGCCGGTTCTTTATGAAGAAAAACAGCAGGCAAAACAAGAATGATCCGTCGCGGCTTTACCGGCCGCTTTTCTCCACCAGCGCCGCCCATTTTTCCGCCGTCTCCCGGGTCAGGCAGCCGGCGGGCATGCGCCACGCCCAATTGCCTTCGGCCTTGCCGGGGCGGTTCATGCGGGCGGCACTGTCCAGACCCAGGATGTCCTGCATGGTCAGGATCGTGGTATCCGCCTGACGGCTCAGGGCATATTCCATAATTTTCTCCGCCAGCAGCACATCGTTCCCGTTCCGCCTGCCATTCACCCCGAAAAATGCTTTCAGTGCCTGGCGGAGAGACGGCTCTTTTCGCTTCAGGTCCTGCAGCCAGCCCACGGTTGTATCGTTGTCGTGGGTGCCGGTGTAGAGCACCGTATGCCGGCCGTTTCCGGGCTCTGCCAGCCGTCCCTCCGAGTCGACGCCAAAGGCGAAATGCAGTACCTGCATGCCGGGAAAGCCAAACCGGTGCTTTAGGTCGTCCACTTCCGGGGTAATCACGCCTAAATCTTCGGCAATCAGTGGCAAGTTTCCCAAATGGTATTCCAGAGTGAGGAAGAAGTCTTCGGCCGGCCCCTTCACCCAGCGGCCATTGACAGCGGTCTTCTCAGCCGCAGGTACTTCCCAGTAGGCTTCAAATCCCCGGAAATGATCAATTCGAACCAAATCCACCATGGTCAGGAGGTATTCGATACGCCGCCGCCACCAGCGATAATCATCCTGGCGCAGTGTATCCCAGCGATACTGAGGATTGCCCCAAAGCTGACCGGTTTTAGCGAAATAATCCGGCGGCACGCCGGCTACTTTTTCCTGCCTGCCGTCTGAATCCAGGGCGAAGAACTGCGGGTTGGCCCAGACGTCGCTGGAATGATGCGCTACAAAGAGTGGCAGATCGCCGATAATCTTGATGCCCCCCTTGTGGGTATAGCGCCGAAGGTTCTGCCACTGGCTGTAAAAAAGGTACTGGACAACCCCGTGATAGCGAATCTCAGAGGCCAGCTCCCGGCGGTAAAAAGCCATGGCCTGCTCCTGCCGGCCGGCGATGGGTTTAGGCCAGCGGTTCCAGGGCCGGTGGTTGAATTCAGCCGACAGGGCCATAAACAGACAATAGTCGTCCAACCAGTCCTTATTTTTCTCCCGGTAGGCCTGATATTCTTCTGTGTCTGTGATCCGGTCCGAACGAGTATAAGCCTGACGCAGCAGGCATTCTTTATAGGGCCTGACCTTTACAAAATCCACTTGACCGGCGGGAAATTCCTCTCCCTTTAAGGTCTCAGTTCTGGCTGCCCGGATCTCTTCCTCCCTTAACAGTCCGGTTTGCAGCAGCATTTCCGGTGAGATCAGGAGAGGATTGCCGGCAAAAGCTGAGTAGGCCTGGTAGGGGGATTCGCCATACCCTGCCGGATGAAGGGGCAGTATCTGCCAATAACTTTGTCTGGCAGCATGCAGCCAGTCGATAAAGCGGTAAGCATCCCGGCCCAAATCGCCAATGCCGTGAGGAGAAGGCAGAGATGTGGGATGAAGCAGAATGCCGCTGCCCCGGGGACGGTTGGCGGGAACGGCCAGCAGCAGTCTGCCTGACAGTGCCGGCAATTGTACTGTCAGCCTGCCGTCTGTGACCCGGAATTCCTGTTCACCGGCCAGCATGTCATATAGAATCTGATCCGGCAGACCGAGCTCCAGGGTCACTGTCAGGGGAAAATGGCCCCGGTTTAAGAAAATCACCGCCGCATTATCCGGTGCGGCCTGTCCGAAAACATCCTGACCTCCCTGAATTTGCCGCACAAAACCGTATACAGCCTCTCCCAGGGCGAAAGAACGGAAATCGCCGGTTTTGAGAACCTCATACTCATGGCGCAGCTTGATCAGCTGCCGGTACCAGGACAGGATATCGTCGTCTTCCTGTCCCCAGGGATAAGTCCGCCGGTTTAGGGGGTCCCGGTAGCCTTCCAGACCGGTTTCATCGCCATAATAGACTGCCGGGGCGCCGGGGAAAGCCATTTGCCACAGGACCGCCAGTTTAAGCCGGGCTTTGCCCAGGGCTTTTTGCTCCGGCTTCAGGCGTTCTTTTAGCTTATCTTTATGACTCAGCTCGTCTTCGGAGCGGCCTTCTCCCAGGACAGTCAGAGCCCGGGGCACGTCATGGCTGCCGATCAGATTCATAGAGGCATAGAAGTTTTCCGGCGGATAATTCTCGAACAGGCTCATCAGGCGGCTGTGCGCCTCCTGGGCGCCGCTCTGCCCCAGCAAGAACCCGATGACCGTATCCCGAAAGGGATAATTCATGACCCCGTCCAGTTCCTCCCCCCAGAAATACTGCCGCAGCCGGCCATAGCTTTCCTTGCGGGAAGCGTCTTCCCAGACCTCGCCGATCAGGACGGCGTCCGGGTCTTCTGCTTTTAGCACTTCGCGGAACTTACGGACGAATTCATCCGGCAATTCATCCACCACGTCCAGCCGCCAGCCTTTTGCCCCCAGTCTGGCCCAGTGCCTTACCACACTGCCGGGGGAGTCTATGATATAGTCCTGATAGCTTGCCTCCTGTTCATTTACATTGGGCAGGGTGTCCACTCCCCACCAGCTTTCGTACTCATCGGGATACCGGCTGAAACGATACCAGGGATAGTAGGGAGACTCTTTGGACTGATACGCCCCGATCCCGGGATAGGTCCCTTCTTTATTGAAATAAATGCTGTCGCTGCCGGTATGGCTGAACACTCCGTCGAGAACGACCCGGATGCCGATCTGGGCAGCGGCGGCGCACAGTTGGGCAAAAAGCGCATTATCCCCCAGCATGGGGTCAATAGTCTTGTAATCCGCCGTATCATAGCGATGATTGCTGGAGGAGGCAAAGATGGGGTTAAAGTAAATGGCGGTAATGCCTAAGTCTTTCAGATAAGGCAGTTTGGCCAGCACTCCCTGAAGGTTGCCGCCGAAAAAATCATAGGCCAGAATGGGGCCGCTCTCGCCATCCTTGATATAAAAAGGATCATCCCGCCAGCAGGCATGAAGCAGACTGCCGGGCTTGGGGTTCCGCACCTTGCCGTCAGGGCTGCCGTTATAAAAGCGGTCGGGAAAAATCTGATAGATCACCGCCCGTTTCCACCAGTCCGGACTGACCGCCGGCTGATAAACCGTAACCTGGTAAGAACCGGGAGGCTGGTCCGCGATGCGGCCCAGTCCGCCCAGCATGGCTTGGTTGTTGCCGTAATAGAAGGTCCGGCCTGCGGCGTTCACGAGAAAGTAATACCAGATCAGGCCGGCATCCCCTGCCTGGATCTCTGTTTCGTACCATTCAGCCCCCTGACTGCTGCCGCGGTGAGAAAGCGTCAGCAGCTGCTCTCCCTGTCCGTCCCGCCACAGGCGCAGCATCACGGCTGTAACACCCATCCGCGGCAGGACTGCCAGACTGAGGCGAATCGTTTGGCCGCAAGTAACGGCGCCAAAGGGAGAGCGGAATTCCGCCCGGTGGGAATGGTGCATCATCCAGACGTCGTCCGCCCCGTTTAACTCCTGTATGGTTTCACGCTGATTCATGAAGAAACCCCTTTTTGCTTTGTTTTGTTCTTTACTCTTTAGGCTGTTATATATTATAAGAAAATTCGCGCACTCGCTCCTGATTCCTGTCACCGCCGATCCATTCCGACCATATAGGGGTCGCCGATGACCACAGGATTGATTTTCCAGATGCCGACGGCATATTCCGATACCGTTCGGTCACTGGAAAAAAAGCCTGCGTGGGCAATATTATGGATGGCCATGCGGCCCCACCTCTGCCGGTCGGCAAACAGCCGGCCCGCCGTTTCCTGGGCTGCGGCATAGGGGAAAAAATCTTTCAGGACAAAAAATTCATCATTGTCATGGAGCAGGGAATTAAAAATAACGCGGAATTCTTCCCCGGGCGCCGGTAAAAAACCGTTGACCAGCTGGTCTAAAACCAGCTGCAGGCGAGGCTGGCTGTGATACAGATCCCAGGCCCGATAGCCGCCCTGTTGATAATATTGCAGGACCTCGTCAGCAGTTAAGCCGAAGATGATGATGTTTTCATCGCCGACTTCCTCCCGGATTTCAATATTGGCCCCATCCAGGGTACCCAGGGTAATGGCGCCGTTCAGCATAAACTTCATGTTGCCGGTGCCGGAGGCTTCCTTGCTGGCGGTAGAGATCTGCTGACTCAGATCGGCAGCCGGGATAATCAGTTCGGCCAGGGACACACTATAGTTTTCCAAAAAGACGACTTTTAATTTATCCCTGATCCGCGGGTCATGATTGACCATCGCCGCCAGGGTATTCACCAGCTTGATCACCCGTTTGGCCAGATAATAGCCCGGCGCGGCCTTGCCGGCAAAAATGAAGGTCCGGGGCGGGATATCCAGATCCGGGTTCTCTTTCAGCCGGTTATAGAGATCCAGGATGTGCAGGGCATTTAACAGCTGGCGCTTATAGGCGTGGATGCGCTTGACATGCACGTCGAACAAAGAGTGAGGGTCCAAAGTAATGCCGTATTTGTTCCGGACATGCCGGGCCAGTTTCTCCTTATTGGCCAGCTTGATCGCCGCCACCTTTTCCCGGAAGGCCGCATCCTCGCTATAGCGTCGCAGGCTGGCCAGGTAAGCGGGATGATACAGCCAGCTGTCGCCGACGATCCGGCTGATCAGTCTTGCCAGGTTCGGATTAGCCTGCAGCAGCCAGCGCCGGTGGGTGATGCCGTTGGTTTTGTTGTTGAATTTGTAAGGGTAAGTTTGGGCAAAAGACTTCAACACTTCTTTTTTCAGGATCTCGGTGTGAATTTTCGCCACCCCGTTTACGCTGTAGCTGCCGGCAATGGCCAGATGGGCCATGTGGACATAGTCGTCGGCGATAACGGCCATTTGGTGAATTTTATCCCAGTCGCCGGGAAAGCTGTGCCACAGATGGCGGCAAAAGCGTTCGTTGATCTCCTGCAGGATCATATAAATGCGGGGCAGCAAGTGATGCATGATCTCCACCGGCCATTTTTCCATGGCTTCCGGCAGGATGGTATGGTTGGTATAGGACACGGTGTTGACCGTAATCTGCCAGGCTTCTTCCCAGCCCATGCCTTCCTCGTCAATGAAAATGCGCATCAGTTCCGGAATAACCAGGGCCGGATGGGTATCATTGATATGAATGGCGATCTTATCGGCAAATTCAAGCAGTGTTCCATTTTTCCGCTTATAGCGGCGGACAATGCTCTGCAGTCCGGCTGAGACGAAAAAGTATTGCTGCTTGAGCCGCAGCACCCGTCCCTCGTAATGGGTATCATCAGGATAGAGGATCTCGGAAATAGCGTCCACATCGTATTGATATTGGATATTTTCCAGCCGCTTGCACCGGTTCAGATCGGAATATTCCAATCCCTGCTCCGCCGATACCGTTTCGGCACTCCACAGTCTGAGAGTATTCACAGTTTGGTTTTGAAAGCCAATCACCGGCACATCGTAGGGCACAGCCAGAACCGGCTTGTAGTTTTCATGGATGAACCGCAGCCGGCCGTCCCTAGCCTCCATGCGCACCGTGCCGTAAAACCTGACGATGACCGCTTTGTCCGGCTTGCGGATTTCCCACACGTTTCCGTTCTTCAGCCAATTGTCCGGCAGTTCCATTTGATAGCCGTCGACGATTTTTTGCTCAAACAGGCCGTATTTATAGCGGATGCCACAGCCATGGACCGGCAGGGATAAAGACGCCATGGAGTCAAGAAAGCAGGCAGCCAGCCGCCCCAGGCCGCCATTGCCCAGCCCGGCGTCAGCTTCCAGGTTCTCCAGCTCGTTTAAGTCAATGCCCAGTTCCCCCAGAGCATCCTGGCAAAACCGGCGAATGCCGATGTTCAGTAAATTGGCCCCCAACAGCCGGCCCAGCAGGAATTCGATAGAAAAGTAATAGACCTGGCGCTCTCCCTTATACAGGTACCGTTCATTAGTTTTGACCCATTTCCGGGCAATATGGTTCCGAACTGCCGCTCCCAGCGCCATATACCTATCCATTGAAGACGCCTCTTCCAGGCTTTTGCCGAACATGCCGTTCAGTTTGTCGAGAAAGGTTTCCTTGAATTGTTCTTTACTACTGAACATAGCACCCTCCTCTGAAATCGATTGCCGTAACGCAAACAGGCCTTTTTCAACGGTTCCCTACAGACTTTGGTACAAAGTGACATACTGCCGGGCCGCGCTCTGCCAGCTATAATCCCGGCTCATGGACTGGGCCGCTAGATGATGCCACAGGGGCCGGTCCTGATACATTCTTACTGCCCGCTCCATGGTATGGAGCATGTCGTGGGCGTTATAGTTGGTGAAACTGAATCCGTTGCCTTCCCCGGTAGCTTCATTATAGGAAAGCACGGTATCCCTTAGACCGCCGGTTTCCCGCACCAACGGCAGGCTGCCGTAGCGCATGGCGATCAATTGGCCGATGCCGCAGGGCTCAAACAAAGACGGCATCAAAAAAATATCGGAGGCGGCATAAATCCGCCGGGCCAGGGTCTCGTCGAAAAAAATATTAGCCGACACCTGCCCGGGATGGCGGTGAGCCGCCACCCGGAACAGGCCTTCATATTTCTCTTCTCCGGTTCCCAGGATTACCAGCTGTACATCCCGGGACAAGATCTCCTCCAGAACCCGGGCAATCAGATCAATGCCTTTGGCTTTTACCAGACGGGATACCACTGCCAGCATAGGAACGGACTCGGACACTTGCAGCCCCAGCATAGCCTGCAGCCGGGTCTTATTGAACAGCTTCTTTTCCGGCGACTGCCGGTCATATCGGGCAAACAGAGCCGAATCAGACGCCGGGTTATACAGCTCATAATCAATGCCGTTGACAATGCCGGCCAGCTCATGAGAGCGCTTTTGCAAAAGTCCCTCCAGCTTTTCGCCGTAAAACGGGGTCTGGATCTCTGCGGCGTAGCTGCGGCTGACTGTAGTCAAACGGTCGGAATATACCAAGCCGCCTTTTAAAAAGTTGACCATACCGTAAAACTCCAGGGTTTCGTTGGTGAAATGCTCATGACCAAGACCAAAAAGGTCTCCCAGTACTTCATACGGAAAGTGCCCCTGATAGTGCAGGTTGTGGACCGTAAACACAGTTTTCATCCGCCGGTACTGTTTCCGCTGCCGGTATTGAGCGGTCAGGAGTACCGGGATCATGGCGGCATGCCAGTCATGGCAGTGGATGATGTCCGGCTGAAAGCCAATGACCGGCAGAGCCTCCAGCACCGCCCGGCTGAAGTAGGCGAACCGCTCCCCGTCGTCATAATAGCCATAAAGGCCCGGCCGTTTAAAATAATATTCGTTATCGAGAAAGTAGAAGGTTAAGCCCTCATAAACAAGAGTCTGTACGCCGCAATACTGATTGCGCCAGCCCACTTGCACGGTCAGAGTGGCCAGAGTCTGCATCTGCCGGCGAAACGGCTCGGCAATATCGCCGTATCGGGGCATGATGATCCTCACATCCCAGCCTTCTTTCTGCAGCGCCTTGGGCAGGGAGCCTATCACATCGGCCAGGCCGCCGGTTTTAGCGAAAGGAACGCTTTCCGCCGCGGCAAACAGAACTTTTTTCACGCTTCATCACTTCCTTTTGCAATGGTCTGAGTGGTCTGAACGGAGAGAGGGCGCAGGACGACAGCCGCCAATGGCGGCAGCTTCAGCAGCAGGGAGCGGGGCTGATTGTGCCAGGCCTGTTTCTCGGCATACAGGACCGGAGCGTTGACCTGGCCCGAACCGCCGTATTCCGCCCGGTCGCTGTTGAAAATTTCTTCATACTTCCCTGCCGCCGGCACTCCGATCCGATAGTCATAGCGCACCACCGGCGTAAAATTTACGATAAAGATCAGATAGCGTCCGGCCCGGTCATAGCGCAGAAAGCTGACCACGCTCTGATCCTGGTCATGGCAGTCGATCCAGGAGAACCCCTGCCAGGTAGTGTCCTGTTGCCACAGGGCCGGATGAGCCCGGTAAAACCGGTTGAGTTCAGCCACATAGCGATGCAGCTTGGCATGCATATCATAGTCTAAGAGATGCCAGTCCAGGCTGCGTTTTTCATCCCACTCGATAAACTGGCCGAATTCCCCGCCCATGAACAGCAGTTTCTTGCCGGGGTGACCCATTAAATAACTGTAGAAAGCCCGCAAGTTGGCGAATTTCTGCCAATAGTCCCCCGGCATTTTATCCAACAGCGACCGTTTGCCGTGGACCACCTCATCATGGGACAACGGCAGCACGAAATTCTCGGAAAAGGCATACATCAGAGAAAAGGTCAGCTTGTTGTGTGCCCATTTTCGGTACACCGGATCAGTCTCCATGTACCGGAGCATATCGTTCATCCAACCCATATTCCATTTGTAATTGAAGCCCAGACCGCCCACATAGGCAGGCCGGGTGACCAGGGGCCAGGCCGTGGATTCCTCAGCGAACATCTGGGCCTTCGGAAAGAAGGAAAAAACAGCTTCATTCAACTTGCGGATAAAATCAATGGCCTCTATATTTTCCCGGCCGCCATACTGATTGGGCAGCCAGTCGCCGGATTCCCTGGCATAATCCAGGTACAGCATATTGGCCACAGCATCTACCCGCAGACCGTCGATATGATATTGATCAAACCAAAAAACGGCGTTTGAGATCAGGAAGCTCAGGACTTCAGTTTTGCCCAAGTCAAAATTGGTGGTACCCCACTGATAATTCTCAGCCCGGCAGGCCCAGCCGCATTCAAACAGCGGCTCTCCGTCAAAATTTTTCAGACCGTGGCCGTCATTGCAAAAGTGACCGGGAACCCAGTCCAGGATCACACCGATGCCCCGCCGGTGGCAGCAATCCACGAAATGCATCAGATCCTGAGGCGGCCCGTAGCGGCTGGTGGCGGCATAATAGCCGGTGGCCTGATAACCCCAGGAGCCGTCATAAGGGTGTTCAGCCAAGGGCATGACCTCTACATGGGTGTAGCCCATGTCCGCCGCGTAGTCTACCAGTTCAGCCGCCAGATCCCGGTAGGTCAGAAGGCCGTCGCCGTCTTTGCGCCGCCAGGATCCAAGATGTACCTCGTAAATCAGCATGGGCCCGGATAGGCCCTGATCTGTTCCCTTGTTTCGCTGCCAATCCCCATCCTGCCAGACATACTCATCCAGCCGGGCCACCACTGAACCGGATTTTGGCCTCAGCTCGGCGGCGAAGGCAAAGGGATCGGCTTTTATGATTTTTTCCTGCCGGGGCGTAATGATTTCATATTTATAAACTTCACCCTCGCCCAAGCCCGGCACAAATAAGGCCCAGACGCCTGAATCCCCCTGCCGCTCCATCACATGGAGGTCTCCCTGCCAGCCATTAAAATTCCCAACGACTCTGACGGCCCTGGCGTGAGCCGCCCATACGGCGAATCTGACTCCCTGGCACCCTTCATGCTCGCAAAGATGCGCTCCCAGCATCCGATAACTTTTAAAATTACGGCCTTCATGAAATAGATATAAATCCTCATCCCTTAACAGCTTCTTACCGGTGTCAGCCATCGGCATATCCCCTTTCCCCGGTCCTGGCCGCCGCCGGACCAACCGTTTACTAATGTATTCCGAAAATCTGTCAGATATTCTAAATGGTAAAATACTACAAATAAGGGTCTGAAATCCTTTTAATTAAAAAAATTTCTTTTTCCTAAATATATACAAAAAAACTGCCCGACAGAGTCAGGCAGCGGAGGGAGAAGAACAAGAAAAGTTCTTGTCCAATTTTATTATGCCATATAAGGGGGACTTCCATGTTAAAACCGGATTAATCTTTGTTAAACATTCATAACTCTTATTATTCTGTGGTACTATATACCATGCTGTTTCCATTATTTTCAGAAGAACTGCCGCCGACACAGTCCTCTGGCCCCTATCGATTTTACTATAAATTTTTCGACATTCGGGATAGCACAAAAAAGGATTTATTGCCTTTACACAGTATATAGTATAATATATTTCCGGAATACCCTCGAATCAGTATAGCATATTTATAAAAACCATGACTCTGAACAAAAAAGGGTGATTTTCTATCGAACTGACGAAACGACAAGAAACAATCCTGGAAATCGTGAACCGCCATGGGCCGATTACCGGCGCCCATATCGCGGAGAAACTGAACTTAAGCCGGGCGGCTCTGCGGCCGGATCTGGCCATTCTGACCATGAGCGGCATGCTGGGCGCCCGTCCGAAAGTAGGCTATTACTGTACAGGCAAAACGCCATCAGACTTAATCGCCGGCGTTTTGGGCAATATCCGGGTGGGCGAGGCCCATTCCCATCCGGTGGTGGTCAAAGAAAGCTGTTCGGTCTACGATGCCATTGTCACTATGTTTATGGAAGACGTGGGGTCGCTGATCATCGTCTCGGAAGGCGGATATCTGGAAGGAATCGCCTCCCGCAAAGACATGCTCAAACAGTCCCTGGGGGGACAAAACCTGAACAAACTGCCGGTCAGTATCGTCATGACCCGCATGCCCAATGTAATTGTCACCCATCCTGAGGAATCCGTCTTTCGCGCCGCCCAGAAACTGATCACGCAGCAGGTGGATGCCATGCCGGTGGTCAATCTGGTGCAAAATGACGCCGGAGAGGAAAAATACCAGGTTGTGGGCCGGTTTACCAAAACCAACATTACACGGTTATTTGTCCAATTAGCCGGCCACTAGCAAAGGAGGCGCCTCTTATCAATATCACGCTGCAAAACATTCCCGTCATCTATATACTCTCCGACTCGGTGGGAGAGACCGGAGAGGTTGTGGTCAAGGCGGCGGCCAGTCAGTTTGACTCTGGCAAGGTGGATATTCGCCGCGTACCTTATCTGCGTTCTTCTGTCGAGGTGGAAGACGCTGTCCTGGAGGCGGCCGAAGCCAAAGCCGCTATTGTTTACACCCTGGTCCGGCCAGATCTCTGCCAGTCTCTCATCCATAAGGCGGATGAACTGGGGGTCCCCTGCGTGGACGTGATGGGGCCGGTGCTGGATGTCTTAAAGCGTATCACTCATACCGTCCCCAAAGCCGAGCCGGGCCTGATGCGCAAACTGGATGAGGCTTATTTCAGCCGGCTGGAGGCCATTGATTTCGCCGTAAAATACGATGACGGCAAACAGACCAACGGCCTGGTAAAGGCGGATATCATCATCATCGGCGTTTCCCGTACCTCCAAAACGCCTCTGTCCATGTATCTGGCCACCCGGGGCTTTAAAACCGCCAACATTCCGCTGGTGCCGGAAGTTTCACCGCCGGAAGATTTATTCAAACTGCCTTCTTCTAAGATATTTGGCCTGACCATCCAGCCTTCCCTTCTGTTGGAAATCCGTCAGGAACGCCTGAAAACCATGGGACTGCCCACCGGCAGCGATTATGCCAACCCGGAACGGATCCTGGAAGAGCTTGATTACTCCACCCGAATTATGCGCAAACTGGGCTGCCCGATCATCGAGGTAACCAACCGGGCCATTGAAGAGACAGCGGCCAGGATTGAAGAAATTTTTCGTAAAGGAGCCAACAGGATATGAGCATGAAAAAATTTGTTTACTTATTTCAGGAAGGCCGGGCCGACATGAAGGCTCTCCTGGGAGGCAAAGGCGCCAATCTGGCCGAAATGACCAACATCGGCCTGCCTGTGCCCCCGGGAATGACCATTACCACCGAGGCCTGTAAGGAGTATTACCGCTCGGGCAAAAAACTGCCGGCAGGGTTAATGGACGAAGCGCAAAGGAACCTGGCAGCCGTGGAGAAGGCCGCCGGCAAGAAATTCGGCTGTGACCGCAACCCGCTGTTAGTGTCGGTCCGTTCCGGAGCCATGTTCTCCATGCCCGGCATGATGGACACCATCCTGAATCTGGGTCTGAATGACCAGACCGTCAAGGCTTTGATCAGCAATACCAATAACGAGCGATTTTCCCTGGACGCTTACCGCCGCTTCATCCAAATGTTCAGCGACGTAGTGCTGGAGATCCCCAAGCACGAGTTCGAGGATATCCTGGAGCGGCAAAAAACAAAACAGGGGATCCGGTTTGACCAGGAACTGAACCCGGCTTCTCTGACTGCCATTATTGAAAAATACAAGGCCCTGGTCAAAGAAAAGACTCGCCGGGATTTCCCGGAAGATCCTATGGAGCAGCTGACTATGGCTATCGAAGCCGTGTTCCGCTCCTGGAACAATGACCGGGCGATCATTTACCGCAACCTGAATAAGATTGACCATGATCTGGGCACAGCCGTCAATGTCCAGTCTATGGTCTTTGGCAATATGGGCAATGATTCAGGCACCGGCGTGGCCTTCACCCGCAACCCGTCCACCGGCGAGAAAGCCTTGTATGGAGAGTTTTTGACCAATGCCCAGGGCGAAGACGTGGTAGCCGGCATCCGCACCCCCCGCCCCATCGCCGAACTGGCGCAGGAGATGCCCGAGGTCTACCGGCAGTTTGCCGACATTGCCCTGCGTCTGGAAAAGCACTATAAGAACATGCAGGACATCGAGTTTACAGTTGAAAAGAACAAGCTGTATATGCTCCAGACCCGTAACGGCAAGCGCACGGCCCAGGCAGCCGTAAAAGTGGCTTACGATCTGGTACAGGAAGGGCTGGTCGACAAACAGGCGGCTATCCTCTTAGTGGAACCGGCTCAGCTGGACCAACTGCTCCACCGCCAGATCGATCCGGCTGCCAGGCTGAATGTGATCGCCAAGGGCTTGCCGGCTTCTCCCGGTGCAGCTTCCGGCCTGGTGGTGTTTGACGCCGACAGTGCCGAGCACCAGGCCAAAACCGGCAAAAAAGTACTCCTGGTGCGCACCGAAACCACCCCTGACGACATCCATGGCATGATCGCCGCCCAGGGCATCCTGACCAGCCGGGGAGGCATGACCAGCCACGCGGCGGTAGTGGCCAGAGGTATGGGCAAACCCTGCGTCTGCGGCTGCGAAGCCTTAAAGATCGATCATGAGACCAAGACCCTGGATGTAGCCGGCATGACCCTTAAGGAAGGTGACCACCTGTCCATTGACGGTTCCACCGGACGGGTCATTTTAGGGGACATTCCTCTTAAAGACCCGGACCTGTCCAAGGAATTCGTGGCGGTCCTGGGTTGGGCTGATGAACTGAAGCGCCTGGGGGTCCGGGCCAACGCCGATACGCCGGCGGACGCGCAAAAAGCCCGTGAATTCGGCGCCCAGGGCATTGGCCTTACCCGTACCGAGCATATGTTCATGGGCCAGGACCGGCTGCCTTATGTGCAGCAGATGATTCTGGCCGAGACCCTAGCCGACCGGCAGGAGGCTCTGTCCCATTTGCTGCCTATACAGGAAGGGGATTTCTACGGCATCTTAAAGGCCATGGAAGGCTATCCTGTCTGTATTCGTCTGTTAGACCCGCCCCTGCACGAATTCCTGCCCAGCCTGGAAGAACTGCTGGTGGAAACTACCGAACTGCGGGTCAGCGGCAAAAATCCGGCTGAACTGAGACAAAAAGAAGAACTGCTGAAAAAAGTCCGCAGCCTGCATGAATTCAACCCCATGCTGGGGCACAGGGGCTGCCGCCTGGGGATTTCCTTCCCGGAAGTCTATGAAATGCAAATCCGGGCCATCTTCAATGCTGCCGCCCGCCTGACCGCGGAAGGGGTCAAGGTCTTGCCTGAGGTGGAGATTCCCCTGACAATTGACCTGACGGAAATGAATTTCTTTAAAGAGCGCATCGATAGAATTGCCCAGGAAATTATGAACAGCGCCAAGGTGCATTTCCATTATACCTCCGGTACCATGATTGAACTGCCCCGGGCGGCTCTCTTGGCCGATGAGCTGGCCCAGGCCTCCGACTTCTTCAGCTTCGGCACCAACGACCTGACCCAGACTACTCTGGGCTTCAGCCGGGATGACGCCGAAGGCAAGTTCCTCACACATTACCTCAATGAAAAAATCCTCAAGGAAAATCCCTTCATCGCCCTGGACCGCAAAGGCGTGGGCAAACTGATGAAAATCGCCGTAGAAGGCGGCCGCAGCGTCAAACCCGATCTCTTGATCGGCATCTGCGGCGAGCACGGCGGCGAGCCTTCCTCCGTGGAGTTCTGCCATATGATCGGCCTGGACTTCGTAAGCTGCTCGCCCTACCGGGTGCCTATCGCCCGTTTGGCGGCGGCTCAGGCGGCTGTAGCTAAAAATGAAGCAACGGGAACCAGATAATATACGCTAAAAGAATCATCAGGCCCGGAAAGCCTCGAACAGCTTTCCGGGCCTGATTTCATTTCCATCATAGATTTTAATGCTGAAAAACTTGCCGGCAAAGGGTGATCTGTGTAAACTGTAAGTAGTATGCATAAATTCTATTCTGAATCATCAAGTTAACTCAAGGAGTGCATTTCTTTATGCCATTATTACTGATCAAGACCTTTCTGCTGGCTGTGGCCGGCGGTTGTCTCTTTTATGCCTCGTCCATACCTCTTCCCTGGATGCTGGGGCCTTTAACCGCGGTGCTGCTCTGGCGAAACATCGCCCGGCGGCCGATTTATTGGCCGGTCAACATCCGCAACGCCGGTACGGTTATCCTGGGAAGCCTGATGGGCAGTTCCTTCACACTGGAAACTGCCAGGCAAATCGCTCTCCAGCTGCCGTTCATGCTGCTGGCCACCGGCCTGGTCATCGGATTCAGCCTGCTGACGGCCTCCATTACCGCCCGGCGGGCAGGAATCGGCTTGGCCAGCAGCATGCTGGGCAGTATCCCCGGCGGTCTGACGCAAATGGTCTTATTGTCGGAAGAAATCAAAGAGAGCGACCTTGCAGTGGTAAGCTTTATGCAGACCATCCGTCTCCTGTGCGTCGTCTTTATCGTGCCGTTTATCGCTGTGCACAGCGTAGCCGGCGGATCGCCGGCTGCGGTTGCAGCTCTGTCTGCCTCGACTGCGCCAACGGCGACCCCGCTTCATCTGATTCCGCTATATGTAGCCGGTTCGGCGGCCGGCGCCTGGACAGCCAGCCGCTATCATTTTCCCACGCCTTTTTTGGTCGGGCCGCTGCTGTTCACGGCCGCCCTGGTCCTATCCGGCGTTAGCGCTCCGGTTTTCCCTCAATGGCTTATTTTAATCTCTCAATTAACCGTAGGGGCATTTATGGGCAGCACCATCGAAATTGCCGGTCTCAGCAATTGGAAAATTCTTCTCCCTTATGCTATTGCCGGCGGAGTGGGCGTGGTGCTCTTCTCTTTTGGCCTGGGCTATTTCCTGACCGTCACCCATCCTATTGACTTAATCACCGCTTTTCTGGGCACCGCCCCCGGCGGCATGACCGAAATGGGCATTACAGCCACCTCCGTACACGCGGATTTATCCATTGTATCGGCTTATCAGCTGTCCCGGCTGCTGGTGATTCTGTTTATCGTTCCCTACATATTACGTTGGTTACTGAACGACAGAAAAGCAAAACCTGAGACTGAACTCTAATAGTCTGATGCTATCACAGGAGGCTTGTATGATATTTGACACACACATGCATACCCGCTTTTCCACCGACTCGCGGATGACCCTGGAGGAGGCTGTCGGCCAATCCCGGCAGTTGGGGCTGGGCATCGTGCTTACCGAGCACATGGATCTGGCTTATCCGGAACCGGCAGCCTTTACTTTTGATGTAGACGCTTATTTTCAAAGCTACGGTCCCTATCGCAGCGACTCGTTGCTGCTGGGCATTGAAATCGGTATGCGCACTGACTGCCTGGACGGCAACCGGGAAATCATCGAACGCTACCCCTTTGACTACTGCATCGGTTCCATCCATGTAGTGGACAATATGGACATTTATCAGGAAGGCTTTTATCTGTCCCGCAGCAAACAGGAAGTCTACCACCAGTATTTCAGCTCTATGGCGGATTGCCTGGCCTGCCATGATTTTGTCGACAGCTTGGGGCACATCGACTATATTGCCCGTTATGCCCGCTACGCCGATCCGGAAATCTACTGCCATGAACTCCAGGACGATATCGATCAGGTGCTGAAGTTAGTCGCCGCCAAGGGCAAGGCCATGGAAATCAACACCCGCCGCCTCCAATCCCAGGAATTTGTTGATGCCCTTCTGCCGGTGTATCAACGCTTTTATCAACTGGGCGGACGCTATGTCACTATCGGCTCTGACGCTCATAAGGCCGCTGATATCGGCCGTGGCTTAGCCACGGCTCAGGCGATCGCCGACCACTGCCAGCTAAAGGTGGTAAAGTTTAGAGAAAGACGGATGGAATATGTAAGGGCATAAGAAATCCCCGGGCACATTGCGGTGACCGGGGATTTGCTACTGCACTTTCAAGGTCAAAGGCCCCATAGCCATTCTCATTTGGCTGTTGCGATACACCTCGCAGCGCAATGTACCTTTGCGGGGTTTGAATATCATCAGGTCATAGTAGTCATTCTGCCCGTCCTGTTTGCATAGGAACCGGATATGATAGGCGCCCCGGTCAAGGTCAATCGGCGCTTCCTGGTTGACCATGCTGACCGGATCGGCGCCTGACTTCTGAATGGTCACCTGTACCCAACCCGATTGGCCGTCAACGTCAAAGCTGCGAATCACTAATTCCACCGACTGGGATTGGTCTTCCGAGGTATAAGACCATCTCTGACCGGCCTGAAAATCCGCCGATTTTTCCGCCATCCATCCGGAAGCCGGGAAGCTCCATAACCCAACGATCAGCAATAATAGAACGCGTATCCGCATCAGTCAACCTCCATTGTTAGGCAATATTGGAAATCTTAGGGCTGCCATACTATTACTAGTAGTATGACATAAAGTTCTTCACAAAGCAATGACCGCTGCTGAAAAATAGTCACAGCGTTCAAACCGGCAGTCCTATGGACCGCCGGTTTGAACTGCACCCGCTATATTTTCATGCCTTGCTGAATGGCGCTCAGATTGATTTCCAGCATGTCCGGGCGTTTTTCTCCCATAATGGCGGCCAGGGCTTTTTCCACCCCGGCCAGGTCAATCATCTTGAGCTTCGACAGCAGCGCCCCCAGGGAAACCATGTTGGCCAGAGCGGGATTCCCCAGGTCATTGGCCATTTCAGCCGCCGGCAAGGAGATCAGGTCAATGTCCCGGCGGCCGCGTCCCAGGTCTACGATGGAGTTGTTGACCACCAGTGCGCCGCCTGGCTTGATCCGGGGGAGAAATTTATCATAGGAAGGCTGGTTCAGCACAATGCCGGTATCGGCCATCTCCACTACCGGCGAATGGATCTCGTCCGTGGCCAGGATGACCGAACAGTTGGCGGTACCGCCCCGCATTTCCGGCCCGTAGGAAGGAATCCAGCAGACTTCCCGCCCGGCCAGCATGCCGGAATAAGCCAGGACCTTGCCGAGAAACATGACTCCCTGGCCGCCGAAGCCTGCCAGCAAAACCGTATCCATCATAGGTCTTTCACCTCCTCCGTCGCTTTGATTTCACCCATCTCATACACCGGCACCATATTATCCCGCAGCCAATCAAGACTGTCTGCCGGCGACAGGCCCCAGCCGGTGGGGCAGGTGGACAGGATGCTGACCAGGGAAAAACCCAGGCCGGCCTGCTGCACCTGAAAGGCTTTTTTCAGAGCCTGCTTGGTCTTTTTTATGTTGGCGGGGGTATCCACCGACATGGCTGCCACATACACCGCGCCGGACAAAGTGGCAATGGTTTTGGGGAAATCGACGGGGGACCCGGCCAGCGCCTTGTCCCGGCCATAGGGGCTGGTGGCGGTTTTCTGGCCTTCCAGGGTGGTGGGGGCCATCTGGCCGCCGGTCATGCCATAAATGGCGTTATTGACCATGACCACGGTGATTTTTTCACCCCGGGCGGCGGCATGAATGGCATGAGAGGTGCCGATCGCCGCAATGTCTCCGTCTCCCTGATAGGTAAACACCAGCCGGTCGGGCAGAGAGCGTTTGACACCGGTAGCCACGGCTGCCGCCCGGCCATGGAGTGACTGGACGAAATCGCAGGCGAACAATTCCTGGGTGAACATGGAGCAGCCCACCGAAGCCACCCCGATGGTATCACTGATGATATCCATTTCCTCCAAGACTTCCCCGATCAGGCGGTGAATGATGCCATGAGTGCAGCCGGGGCAGTAAGTGAAAGGAAGATCGGTTAAACCTCTGGGTCTGCCAAATATTTTTTCCATGATTACACTCCTTTCCCCGGCGCCGGCTGAAATGTTTGTATGACCTGGCGGAGCAATTCTTCCTCCGTAGGCAGCATGCCGCCCTGACGGCCGTAGAATGCCACCGGCACACAGCTGGAGGCCAAAGCCAGCCGGACATCTTCCACCATTTGACCGGCGCTCAGTTCCACCGTCAGTACCCCTTTCAGCTGTTGCGTCAGCCGCGTAAATGCCTTTTCGGGAAAGGGCCAGAGGGTAATGGGCCGCACCAGGCCCAGCTTGATGCCCTGCTGCCTTGCCAGCAGGACGGCGGATTTGGCGATGCGGGCGCAGGTGCCGAAGGCGGCGATGATATAGTCGGCATCCTCGCTGTAGAAATCTTCCCATCTCTGTTCGGCAGCACGAATCCGGTTATATTTTTCCTCCAGATGCAGACAGGCGGCTTCGGTAGTCTCATTGGACAGGCCGTAGCTGGTGAGCCTTCGCCGGGACCGGTTGCGGCAGCCGTCAACGATCCAGTCCTTGACAGGCAGGACGGTACCGGGTCTGGCTTTCAGTTCAATCGGCTCCATCATCTGGCCCAGGAAGCCTTCGGCCAGGATCATAACCGGATTGCGGTGCCTATCGGCTAAATCAAAGGCTTCCATAGTGTAATCATACATTTCCTGCACTTTAGCCGGAGCCAGCACAATGAGCCGGTAGTCGCCGTGGCCACCGCCTTTGGTGGCCTGAAAATAGTCGGCCTGACTGGGTCCCAAGCCTCCCAGGCCGGGTCCGGCCCGGCTGATGTCGACGATAACCATGGGCAGCTCATTAGCGGCGGCATGAGATAAACCTTCCTGTTTCAGGCTGATGCCCGGGCCGGAAGAGGCGGTCATGACCCGTGCGCCGGTATAGGCCGCACCGCAGCACATATTGATGGAGGCAATCTCATCCTCAGCCTGCAGCACCGTGCCGCCGGACTTGGGCATATGCCAGGCCAGATATTCCACCACTTCGGTGGAAGGGGTAATCGGGTAGCCGAAAAACAAGCGGCATCCGGCGCAAATAGCCGCCTCGGCAATGGCCTCGTTTCCCTTGAACAACACTTTCTCCATGTTCTCCCCCCTCCCCTATTTGTAGATTTCTAAGGCCACGTCCGGGCACATCGTGCCGCACAGAGCGCAGCCGATGCATTGGTCGGCCTGTTGAACAGCAACGGCAAAATAGCCTTTAGGATTGGGTTTGTCACCGATAGCCAAAACCTGACGCGGACAGATCTTAACGCACAGCCCGCAGCTTTTACAGCGGTCGCTTAACACAACAACCTTAGGCATGATGCCTTCCTCCTTTCTCTAATCCACCTGTGGCCTCGAATCTGGGACCGTTCAAAAAGGTTCAGATGCAAGGTAAGAGCAACGCCTGA
>NZ_AFGF01000293.1 GCF_000219125.1 Acetonema longum DSM 6540 | reverse complement strand
CATCCACGGATCAATACTCGCTTGCAGTTCCCCGTGGCTTTTCGCAGCTTACCGCGTCCTTCTTCGGCTCTTGGCGCCTAGGCATCCACCGTATGCCCTTACTTACTTGACTTCTCTCTCCATAAGACGGTCGTCCATAAGCCGCCATCTGCTGTGTACAGTCTGCGAGCCTCACTCCGACCTACTTCCAGTACGCCTGCGTTCGGTTCTCGACTGTGCCTTGCATCTGTCGACTTCTGGCCAACCTTGACAGAGAGTCAATTCGGTTTGGCAACGTTCATTGCCTGAACTAAATCCTCTTGCGCTCGTTAAGTTCTCTCTTATTAGGAGAGGTTACTTA
>NZ_AFGF01000292.1 GCF_000219125.1 Acetonema longum DSM 6540 | reverse complement strand
CCTGGCGGCAATGTGACCGGGACCAGCGATAACATTCCTCCCCGGAGACAAATCGACCTGGCGTTGAAACTGCTGCCTCAGGCAAAAAGAGTAGGAGCCTTGTATACCTCCAGTGAAGTAAATTCTCAGCAGCAGGTCCAGGAGATGAAAGAATACGCGGCAGCCAAAGGCCTGACTGTGATAGAAGCCACCATTACCAACGTCAATGATATTCAGCAGACGGTCCAGAGCTTGCTGGGCAAAGTGGACTTCATCTATTGTCCAACCGATAACACCATTGCTTCCGCCATGCCCAATATTGCCAAGATCACCGTACCGGCGAAGATACCGGTATTCATCGGTGATGAAACCTCGGTTAAAAGCGGCGGGACCGCCGGCGCTTCGGTCAATTTCTATCAACTTGGTTTCCAGGCCGGTGAAATGGCGGCCGATATCCTTGCCGGCAAATCAAAGCCGGCAGATATGCCCATCGGTTTACAAGAGGATGTAGCAGTGATTATCAATCCACAAACAGCCCGGGCGATTGGGTTGGTCATACCGGAAGACCTGAAAAAATCCATTCAATAAGTGTAACCGGCAACATGAAAACCCAGCCCGTCATCGCAAGATTGACGGGCTGGGTTTTTTAGTTCCCCCTGCGGGGATTAGCCGGCATATTTTCTGAGGGCGCGATTGACTACTTCTACTAAAATTTTCACACCCTTAGGTAATGCATCTAAATTATAGGACATGGCCGGGTGGTGGAGACCTGGTTTAAGGTCACAGCCGAGACCGATATAGCCGGCCTTAATAGCGGGGTATTTCTTGACGAAAAAGTGAAAGTCCTCACCGCCGGGCGTGACAATGGGGTCAAGCAGTCCGGTTGGACCCAGAACTGACTGTATGGCTTCACGGGCGACGGCGATCATTTCCTCACTATACTCCGCCGCCGGCACACCGCCTTTTATGGTGACGGTTCCTTTGGCGCCGAAACCGGCTGCGGCGCTCTCCACCGCTCTGGTCAGCTTGCCAATCAGCTCATCCATCACGTCATTGCGCTGGGCTCTCAGGTCAAAAGCCAGTTCGGCCAGGTCGGGAATGGCGTTCAATGTGGCGCCGCCGGCCTGGAATTTGGTCGTTTTCACCGTACAGGGAACCACGGGGTTGATCCGGATCCCATTGACAGCCTGGACTACGGCTGCTGCCGCGTCAATGGCATTGACCCCCAGATGAGGGCGGGCGCCATGAGCCGTTAAACCTTCAATTTTTGCTTCGGCGATATAGGATGCGCCATGATAAAGGGCCGGAGTAGCCTGGTTGATCCGCGCTTCCTGCTCGGGACGCAGGTGAATGCCAAAAACCATGTCTACCCCTTCCAGGGCGCCATCGGCAATGGTATTTAAAGCGCCTGTCAGTTTTTCTTCCGCCGGTTGAAACAATAGTTTAAGCTGACCACAGGGAATCCCTGTTTCTTTAAGGACTTTTCCAGCAGTGAGCACCATAGCGGAATGGGCGTCATGACCGCAGGAATGAATGCATTTTTCTTCACCATGAACCGTATGGGCCAGCGCATCCATATCGGCACGCAGCATAATGACCGGCCCCGGTTGGCCGCTGTCATAACTGCCGACAATACCGGTGCCGCCGAACCCGGTTTTCACGCTGAATCCGGCTGCTTTTAACTCCTCAGCTAAATAAGCGGCTGTTTTAAATTCTTGAAACCCTATTTCCGGCATGGCGTGAAGTATTTGATAAATTGTCTGAACTGTGTTTTCATGAGTACTCATGAATT
>NZ_AFGF01000291.1 GCF_000219125.1 Acetonema longum DSM 6540 | reverse complement strand
AGAAGGCGCAGACGATTCTTGACCTGGTGGCAGCCGATGGCGATACTCACCGGGAGTTTCAGGCTGAACGGGACTTTATTGTCAAAAGTATCATTCAGGAGCTTCGCTACAAACAGCAGGCCATTGAAGGAATAGACGGAGAATTAAAAACCCTGCTGCCCTTGACCGGCTACAAGCTTGATACCGTGCCGGGAATTAACTTGAATACCGCCAGTCACATCATTTCTGAGATCGGGGATATTAACCGCTTCCCTAACTCCGATAAACTGGCCCGCTTTGCAGGCATCGCTCCCGTTTTGTTTTCCTCTGCTGGAAAAGGTAAGGAGCAGCGCAGCCGCCAGGGAAATCGGGTATTGCATGGCATTTTCTATTTTCTCGCTGTCCAGCTTGTCCAGGTCTCCAAAGGTGGCAAGCCGCGACACCCTGTGTTTCATGAGTATTTTCTCCGCAGAATCAGAGAGGGAAAGACCAAGCCCCAGGCCCTGGTTTGTATCATGCGGCGAGCGGTTCGGATTATTTACGGGATGATGAAAACGAAGTCCGAGTATCGCCCTTACGAGACGGATTAAGCGATCTGTTTTGTTCTGCAGTAACTTGTGGTAAAATGGAAATATCCATAGCTTGTTTGCTCCTGCCTTTTTTTCCAGTAAAGAAGAGGGGTTATAAAATTTAACCTC
>NZ_AFGF01000290.1 GCF_000219125.1 Acetonema longum DSM 6540 | reverse complement strand
CCCTGTCGTGTTGACGACTTTTATAATATAGCATAACAATATAGAAACTGTCAAGCCAGTCCGATGCAAATTAATTTTGTCAAATTATGCTATCCTACGCACCGGGATTTTATTATACCATTAAAATGTAAGGCATGTCAACAAACGAGATGAAAAATTCAGATTATTTAACCCCCTATAAATCTATAAATATTAAAGAAAGTGGATCGCTCTCCGTTAAAGCGACCCACTCTTTATATGACATACTATCGGATTCAACTTCTATGACCTGATATTTTCTGAATGAGCCCGCCCACAGGAGGCTAAAGTGACGCAGATGGGCCTTTTCACGGTCCCGTTAATCTGAATCGGCCTTCTTATCCACCACTGCCAAAGCTCCTACTTTATCATTTTCGCCAATCCGCATCATGCGCACACCTTGGGTGCTGCGGCCCTGGGTGGGGATTTCGTCCGCTTCCATGCGGATGATGATTCCGTCGGTGGAAATCAGCATGATTTCCTGACCAGGCTTAATCATCTTGATCCCGATCACTTGTCCGGTTTTGTCGGTGACTTTGTGATTAATGACTCCCTTGCCGCCGCGGGTCTGGACACGATATTCATCCACCGCGGTCCGCTTACCGTAGCCTTCGGCAGTTACCGTCATGATTTCGGTTCCCTTGGTGGCGACTTCCATGCCTATGACCATGTCGGTTTTCTCCAGGGAAATGCCTTTTACGCCGCGGGAGGAACGTCCCATAGTCCGTACGTCTTTCTCGGAAAACCGGATGGCAATGCCTTCACTGGTGCCGATGATTACCTCCTGCTGGCCATTGGTCATCTTCACGGCGATCAGGTCGTCGCCTTCATCCAGGATAATGGCAATCAGACCGCCTTTGCGGGCGGTATCGAATTCAATGACCTCGGTCTTTTTCACGATACCATTGCGGGTGGTCATGAACAGGTAACGTTGGTTGCTGAATTCTTTCACAGGAATCACGGCAGTGATCAGTTCCTCACCTTCCAAAGGCACCAGATTGACAATAGCCGTGCCTTTAGCCGTACGCCCCGCGGCATCGGTGATTTCATACCCTTTCAGGCGATATACCCGGCCTTGATTCGTGAAGAACAGGATATTATGATGGGTCGTGGCGATAAAAAGATGTTCCACGAAATCCTCTTCCTTGGTCCCCATGCCGGTAACGCCCCGTCCGCCCCGCTTCTGACTGCGATAGGTGTCGATGGGCATCCGCTTGATATAGCCGTTATGGGTAATGGTAATAATGATGTCTTCTTCGGCAATCAGGTCCTCGACCTCCAGCTCGGAAACATCACTGGTAATTACAGTGCGGCGTTCGTCGCCAAAACGTTTTTTCACATCCAGCAATTCTTCCCTGATGATCTGCAGGACTTTCGCTTCATCCGCCAGCACTGACTCCAGCCACTCAATGGTTTCGAGCACATCTTTATATTCCTGCTCGATTTTTTCCCGTTCCAGACCGGTTAGCCGCTGCAGACGCATCTCCAGAATGGCCTGGGCCTGCTTTTCGCTCAGGGAAAAGTTGGCTATCAGCGCCTCTCTGGCAATATCTACGGTCCGGGATCCCCGAATGGTGGCAATCACTGCATCCAAATGATCCAAGGCAATTTTCAGGCCTTCTAAGATATGGGCTCTGGCTTTGGCCTTGTCCAGCTCGAATTGAGTGCGCCGCACAATGACTATTTTCTGATGTTCCAGGTAATGATACAGTACCTGCTGCAAATTCAGCACCTGAGGCCTGCCCTTGACCAGAGCCAGCATGTTCACGCCGAAGGTGTCCTGCAGTTGGGTGTGTTTATAAAGCTGGTTCAAGATGACATCGGCATTAACATCACGGCGAAGTTCGATGACGATCCGCATGCCACTCCGGTCACTCTCGTCCCGCAGGTCGGTGATTCCATCAATGGTTTTGTCTCTGACCAGATGGGCAATGGCTTCCACCAGCCTGGCTTTATTGACCTGATAGGGAATCTCGGTGACCAGGATCCGGTACTTGCCGTTGGACATCTTTTCAATGCGGGCCTGGGCCCGCATCTTGACCGAACCGCGGCCGGTCAGGTAGGCCTGCCGTATCCCTTCTTTGCCCAGGATCAGACCGCCGGTGGGAAAATCCGGCCCTTTGATGCTAAGCATGAGATCCTTAATCGTGACTTCCGGATTGTCGATCATCATCACCAGAGCATCGATCACTTCACTCAGATTATGGGGCGGAATATTGGTGGCCATGCCCACGGCGATGCCGGCCGAGCCGTTGACCAGCAGATTGGGGATCTTTGCCGGCAGTACGGTGGGTTCTTCCAAAGATTCATCATAGTTGGGCGTGAAGTCCACGGTATTTTTATCAATGTCCGCCAGCATCTCCTCGGCAATGCGGGACATGCGCACCTCGGTATACCGCATGGCTGCAGCTGAGTCGCCGTCTACCGAACCAAAATTCCCATGACCATCCGCCAGCAGATAGCGGGTGGAAAAATCCTGGGCCAGCCGCACGATGGCGTCATAGACTGAACTGTCACCGTGGGGATGATATTTACCCAGCACTTCACCGACGATACGGGCTGATTTTTTGTAGGGCTTATTGGAATACATGCCAGCCTCTTGCATAGCATAAAGAATCCGCCTGTGAACAGGCTTCAGGCCGTCCCTGACATCTGGCAGCGCCCGCATGACTATGACGCTCATGGCATAGTCGATGTAAGAGTTTTTCATCTCTTCGTCTATTCGTATCGGCAGAACCTTACCTTGTCCGAATTCCATTGCCTCACCTCAAACATTCTATCCTTATAGTCTGCCTAAATCCTTAATTTCTATCAGCTTTTTACGGCCGCCGGCGTTTCGGTCCTGTCACAAACCGGGCGATCGCCCGCCTCATCCGTCAGCCAGCCGGCAATCTTACGGTGGGGCCCTCCGAAGGGGATGGCGGACAGAGATCCCTTATCGAGCCAGAGACAGTCCGCCGTTTGGGGCAAAGGCCTTTTGCCCCGGGCACGTACCCGGTACGCGGTAATGTGCCAGGCCCGGTGGCTGAAAATGTGACTGAACTGCCGCCAGGACTGCCAGGACTCTAGTTCCTGATTCAGTTCCCGGAAAAGCTCCGGCAATAAGACGCCTGGATCGCCTACGGTCATGTCCCGGGTGGGGAACTCCCACATTCCGGCCAGCATCCCTTTATCCGGCCGTTTTCTCACCAGCAGACTGCCCTCAGACTCCAGGACCCCGACTGCCACCTGAACCGGAATCGGGTCCTTCTTTTTGCGTTTAACCGGAAGCTGCCCGGTCAGGCCCCGGACATATCCGATACAGCAATTTTGCAGAGGGCAGGTCTGACAGCGAGGCTCCCCGGGAATGCATACCGCCGAGCCTAAGTCCATAACCGCTTGATTAAAATCGCCGGCCCGCCCTTGCGGCATCACGGCTTTCACCAGGCCGGCAATGCGTTTTTTGGTTTTGGTTTGATCGACCGCCTCAAGGATGGCAAACAGCCGGCTGAAAACCCTGAGCACATTGCCATCCACCGCTGGTTCCGGCTGATTATGGATAATGCTCAACAAAGCTCCGGCCGTATAATCGCCGATTCCCCGTATGCCGCTGATCTCGATACGATTCGCCGGAATCTGTCCGCCGTATTGGGCCTGTACCTCTCTGACCCCCTGATGCAGATTGCGGGCCCGGGAATAATAGCCCAAACCTTGCCACTCATGCAAAACAGCCTCTTCCGGGGCTGCGGCCAGGTCCTCCAGAGTCGGGAACCGGGCGATAAACCGTTCATAATAGGGGATAACCGCCTCCACCCGGGTCTGCTGCAGCATGACCTCAGATACCCAAACCTTGTAGGGATCTTTATCCTGCCGCCAGGGCAGTTTCCGGCCATAAATATTATACCAGTCCAGTAACCGGCCGGATATCTCCGCGGCCATTTCCGGCGCCTCACCGACATCCGGTCCGGTCTCAGCCCACATATTGCATTCTCGTTTCCTCATTTCCCGTTTCGTGCTTCAATACAGGCAATCAATAATAGTGTAATATAATTCAATTCTGTTCTTTCACAAAAATTCCTGCCTGCCATGGCGCTATCCGCCAGATATGCCAGCGATTCCTATATATGGGAATTAAGGCGCGATCCGCTTCGCGCCTTAATTCAGGTCCATCGTCTTTAACCGCCCAACTGGGTGATTTTCTTTTTGGCTGTTTCCACGTCCGGATTTTCGGGCGGGGCATGCTCCACGAACAGTTTGTAGTTTTGGACGGCATCCGCCGTAAAGCCGGCTTGCTGGTACAAAGCCGCTTTATAAAAATAAATGTAGGGATCCAGACCCGGGTTCAGCTTGAGGGCTGCATCATAATCGGCGACGGCTTCGGTGGCTTTTCCCAGCTTGCGATACGCATCCGCCCGATTTTTATGAACTTCGGCAACCTGGGGTTTCAGGGCCAAGGCTTTGTTATAGTCGATAATAGCTCTGTCATACTCGCCCATGGCGAAATAGGTCTGTCCCCGGCTCTGATAGGCGAACACGTAGTCTGAATTCAGGGTCAAAACCTTGTTGAAATCCTCCAGGGACAGGTCATACCGGCCTTTGTCCCGGTAAACGTCTCCCCGGTTAATATAGGCCAGTTTAAATCCGGGACGCAGTTCAAGCGCTTGGGAAAAGTCGGCAATCGCCTGGTCATGCATTCCTTTGGTCCAGTAGACCAGGCCCCGGTTACGGTAGGCGATGGCATTGCGGGGATTAATTTCAATAGCAAGAGAATAGTCGGCGATGGCCTGATCTCTGAGCCCCCGGTTGCTGTAGGCATTCCCCCGGTTATTGTAGGCGTGGATATAGCGGGAGTCAATATCCAGGGCCTTACTGTAATCGGCGATAGCCTGATCATAATTGCCCTGGGCATAATAGCAGCGGCCCCGCCGGTCGTACGCCGCCGCGCTGCTGGGGTTTAACTCCAGGGCTTTATTAAAATCAGCAATAGCCTCCCCATAGCGTTTTTGCAGCTGGTATAAATCTCCCCGGTTATTATATGCATGGACATAGTCCGGATCAATCTCCAGTGCCTTGTTATAATCAGCCAGAGCTGCTTCCGGCTTACCGGTTTCAGCGTAAACCAACCCCCGGCTGTTATAAACCTGCACCGAGCGGGGGTCCAGTTCAATCGCCCGGTTGTAGTCGCGCAGTGCCTGGTCCCACTGTTCCAGGGCAAAGAATACATTGCCCCGTTCAAACAGAGAGGGCACATGACGCGGGTTCAGTTCCAGGGTCTTGGTATAATCACGCACGGCCTGTTCGTAGTTTTCCTTAGAGGCTTGCACCAACCCACTCTGATAATAAGCTTCCCAATATTTCCGATTCAGGGCGATAACCTTGTTAAAATCAGTCAATGCCTGATCATACATTTTTCGGGCCCGGAAGGCGAGTCCACGGCTATAGAATGCCTTGGGATTGGCTGCATCCAGTTGGATGGAGCGGGTGAAATCCGCTATCGCCTCAACATACTTCCCCCGGGTGTAATAAATATTGCCGCGTTGAAGATATGCGCCGGCATGGCTGGAATCCAGTCCGATAGCCCGGCTAAAATCGCTCATCGCCTGCTCGTGCTGCCCCATAATGTAGTAAAAATTGCCCCGTTCGTAAAAGTCGTTGGCGTCTTGCGGCTCGCTGACCGTAGCCGCAAGAGCGACATGAGTGAACGCCAATACGATTACCATCACAAACAGAACCTGTACCAGTTTCCACTTCATGCAGATACCCTCCATCAATGAAATAGATGCCAAATATGATGCCATATGTTGTATGCCGTTCTACGTTTTTTAAGTATATATATTCCATCAATTGTGCAAAATTTCCTGCACATCTTAATCTCGGCGTCATAACCGGCTATATTATTTCTCACTTGGCCCAGCCGACCCGTACAGCAACGCGCCCGGCAGCTGCCCCGATAGTAATCGTTCCATGGTGGCGGAACAATGTTCTTTTATATCGCACCTATTAATTCGTATATTCATCTGGCGAATGCAAAAACTCATACACAGCCCCGAAATCAGTAATAGTCTTCTCATCTCATATCAATTTTGGAATTGACAGAGACAAGCCATCCATATATAATAGCTATGTATACAATGTACTGTGTATAAATAATTACATTTGTGTTTTGTTGAAGGACAACCGGAGGGCGCCCCCTATATCATCTGGGCACGAAACCGGGTGTCCACCGGACTGATGAGATTCTATAAATTATTAACAACATGACGAGGAGGAGAACAACAATGAAACAATGGCTCTGCGGACTTGTTGCAATATCCCTGCTGGCCTCAGTCGCAGCCGGCTGTGGCGGCAAGCAGGAATCAGGGCAAGACGCCAAGGAAATCCGGATAGGCGCAAATTTTGAAATGACCGGCGGGGTCGCCCAGTATGGCCAGTCTGCCGCTAACGGAATCAAGCTGGCTGTTAAAGAGGCCAACGCAGCCGGAGGCATTCTCGGAAAGCAGATTGCATTGATTGTCGCCGACAATAAGTCGGAGCCGGCCGAATCAGCCAATGCCGCAACCAAGCTAATTACTCAGGACAAAGTGGTGGCCCTGCTCGGCCCTGCATCCAGTTCTAACGTTTTAGCAGCATTGTCGGTGGCATCCGACTATAAAGTGCCTTTGTTGACGCCAACCGGAACAAATCCGCGCATTACAATTGAAAACGGCAAGCTGAAAGAATTCGCTTTTCGCTCCTGTTTCATTGATCCGTTCCAGGGAACAGTTATGGCTAACTTTGCCGCAAAAGAGCTTATGGTAAAAACCGCCGCCATTTATTATGACAGTTCATCGGATTATTCCAAAAGCCTGACCCAGGTTTTCGAAGAGTCTTTTGCCAAAAACGGCGGCAAGGTCCTGGCCAAAGAAGCCTTTTTGCAAAAGGATCAGGATTTCAAATCGGCTCTTACCAAGCTAAAAGCCAGCAATGCGGAGGTCATTTATATTCCGGCTTATTATGAAGAAGTCAGCAAAATTGTAAAGCAAGCCAGGGAATTAGGAATCACCTCTCCGCTGTTAGGCACGGATGGCTGGGATTCGCCCAAACTGACGGAGATCGCCGGCGCAGCCGCTCTGAATAATACTTTCTTCAGTAATCATTATTCGTCTCAGGGCCAAGACCCCCGCGTTCAAAAGTTTGTTGCAGACTACAAGCAGGAATACGGGCAGGAGCCTGATACCTTCGCTGTCCTGGGATATGACGGCGCCCTGATGCTGATTGACGCCATCAAGCGGGCCAACAGCACCGAACCGGTCAAGATTAAAGAGGCTTTAGCCCAGACCCGCGATCTGCAGGTTCTGACCGGCGTACTGTCCCTCGACCAAAACCATGACCCGGTCAAGAGCGCTGTGGTCGTAGAAATGAAGGACGGCAAGCAGACATTTAAGGCTAAAGTGAATCCGTAAAAGGATCCGTTGCAATATTAGAAAACCGGCCGGGGATGACCCGGTCGGTTCTTTTAGTATTGCGGCAGGCATTTTTTTATCCGAAAATACGGATAAGGATTGATTTTCGCTGGCAATCACGCTATTATATAAACAGGCTGGCACTCATCAATACAGAGTGCTAACAATATCCAGACAGTAAAGGAGAGTTCCAAATGACGCCAGAATCAAGCACCCGGCAGACCCGTGAATTTCAGGCGGAAACAAAGCAGCTTTTGGACTTGATGGTCCACTCCATTTATACTAACCGGGAGATTTTTTTGCGGGAGCTTATCTCTAACGCCTCAGATGCCATTGACAAAGTCCGGTTTGAGTCCCTGACCAATCACGACCTGTTAGAAGGAGACTCTGACTTTGAAATTTTTCTCATCCCGGATGAAAGCAGCCATACGCTGACCATTTCGGATAACGGCATGGGCATGACCCGTGACGAAGTGGTGGAAAACATCGGCACCATCGCCAAATCAGGCACCAAAGCCTTTGCGGCCAAGCTGAAGGACCAGAGCGCCAGCCCCCAGGAGCTGATCGGCCAATTTGGCGTAGGCTTTTATTCGGCATTTATGGTGGCCAGCAAGGTAACCCTCGTGACCCGCGCCCCCGGCCAAGCCAAAGGAGTCAAATGGGAATCCGTCGGCGATGGTACATATACCATTGAAGAGTGTGACAAGGAAAAACGCGGCACTACCATCATCCTAACTTTAAACGACGAGTTTCACAGCCCTGAACAGTCGGAGGAAAATTTCCTGAACCGCTATACGCTGCAAAACCTGGTGAAAAAATACTCCGACTATATCCGCTATCCCGTCAAGATGAACTTCGTTAAAGAAGAAAAGCCCCGTGACGCTGAAGGCAAGATCATCGAAGACGCACCGGCTACCCAGACAGTGGAGGTCCGCACCCTAAACTCCATGACTCCACTTTGGACCCGTAACAAAAATGAAATTAAGCCGGAAGAATATCACCTGTTCTATAAAGACCTGTTCCACGACTGGGAAGACCCTCTGGAGGTCATCCACGCCAAGGCCGAAGGTACAGTGGAATATACCACCCTCTTGTTTATCCCTTCCCGGGCCCCCTTTGATTTCTATCAGCCAGAGTCTGCCGCCGGCCTCCGTCTCTATTCCAAGCATGTATTTATTATGGACAACTGCAAAGACCTGCTGCCGGAATACTTGCGTTTCGTTCGGGGATTGGTGGATTCGCCGGATTTCTCCCTGAACATTTCCCGGGAAATTCTGCAGCACAGCAGGCAATTGAAACTGATCGGCAAAAACCTGGAGAAAAGCGTCTTAAAAACCTTAGAGAATCTGCTGCAAAAAGACCGGCCCAAGTACGAAAAGTTCTGGCATGAATTCGGCCGGGCCCTCAAAATCGGGGTATACGCTGACCGAAGCAGTCAGGACAAACTGAAAGACCTGTTGCTGTTCCCGTCTTCCCAGGGAGCCGACACCTTAACCACTCTGACTGATTACATCAAACGGATGCCGGAAAAACAAAAAGTTATCTATTACGCCACCGGCAAAGACTATTCCGCAGTGGAACGGTTGCCGCAAATGGAGCTCCTGCGGGAAAAAGGCATTGAAGTGCTATATCTCTTTGACCGGGTTGACGAGTTTACCATCGAGGCCTTGCAGGAGTACAACGAGAAGAAATTCCAGTCAGTCAGCCGGGGCGACCTGCAGCTGGACGAATTCGACTCCCCGGAAGCCAAAAAAGACACCGAGGCTATCTATAAAGAAAATGAATCCCTGATCAAAGCTGTCAAAGAGCAGCTGAACGGCAAGATATCCGATGTCAAAATCAGCAGCCGTTTGAAATCCAGCGCGGTCTGTCTTGTCAGCGACAATCAGGGCATCAGCCTGTCCATGGAGCAAATCCTGTCGGAAATGCATCAATCCATGTTTAAGGCCAATCGCATCCTGGAGCTGAACCCTGACCACGAAGTGTTCACCGGACTGAAACATCTTTATGAAACATCCCCCGGCTCGGAAACATTCCAGGAATATTGCGGTTTATTATATGACCAGGCCTTGCTGATGGAAGGCATCCTGCCGGAAGACCCCATCGGCTTTGCCAACAAGGTATCCCGCCTAATGGCCCGCCAGGAGAAATAGCAGCCGGAGCGCAGGAAAGTCCCTTCGTCACCTGATACAAACCAAAAGGGCGTGACACAAAGCGTATCAAAACGCAATGTGCCACGCCCTTTTAATTCACGCAAGAGTGTACGAAAACTTAAATTTCGCAGTATTGAGTTCGTGTGATCATAAAACTGGAGCATAGAAGAGACGCAGAAGGGGAGGACACGCAAACCGGCTTTTATATAAAATTATTGATTATTTATAATTTTATATATATTATTAGAATAATACAAGAGAAATCCGCAATAAAATATATAATTTTATATATAGACAGGTGAGTAATATGCATCCCATTTTACAGTCATATATTCCGATAGCAAATATGATCACCCAGACATTCGGGACAGCGTGAATGAGGTATATGCGGAGTTTTTTGGCGGCCATAAACCGGCAAGAATCGTTGTTCCGGTCAGTGAGCTCCATTTCGGATGTATGGTAGAAATCGAAGCGATTGCGGAGGTTGACGAACAATGAGATACGTTTGCGCCAATTGCAAAACTTCAGCAGAAGTAACGACTCGCGCCGCTAAGTGCGACTGTGGGGGCCTTTGGAAGTTGGATTACCAGCCGCCGAAGTTCGATTTGTCTTTAGTGGACCGTGAGACCTGGAGCATTTTCCGTTATCGCGCCTTTATGCCTTTGGAGGGGGAGTATTGGCGTGAAATCAGCTTGGGCGAAGGGATGACTCCCATTGTTCCCTTTGGGGAAGATGTGCTTTTGAAAATGGATTTTTTTATGCCGACTCTGTCTTTTAAGGACAGAGGCGCCGCCGTGTTGATTTCCCATTGCAAAGCCATCGGTGTAGAGTCCGTTGTACAGGACAGCAGCGGCAATGCGGGAAACAGCGTGGCGGCCTATTGCGGCAATGCGGGTATTGACTGTGAAATTTTTGTACCGGAAGGCACATCGCCGAAAAAGATCGATATGATCAAAGCCCATAAGAGCCGGATCAATGTTGTCCCCGGTTCGCGGGATCACTGCGCCGACGTCTGCCGGAATAAAGTGGTTAAGGAAGGAAAGTATTACGCGAATCATGTTTATAATCCATTCTTTTACCAAGGAACAAAGACTTATATTTATGAAATCTATGAACAATTGCGTCGAATTCCGGCTAATATTGTGCTTCCTCTGGGCAACGGCACGCTGGTCATTGGAGCGATCAAAGGGCTGGAAGAGCTGCTGTCAAGCGGCGTAATTGAAAAAATGCCCCAGATCATTTTAGTGCAAAGCGAGTATTGCGATCCGTTCATCCAAGCCGTGCAAACCAAAGCAAACAAGGCCGCCATGAAGACTCCCCTCAAACCGACCATGGCGGAAGGAATCGCCATTGGCGCGCCGATGCGCAGTGAAGAAATTCTTGAATATATCTACAAATACGCTATCCATCTGATTGCCGCGCCGGAGGACCGAATCCTGGAAGCCAGAATGGCTCTTGCCGCCCGGGGAATTTACTGTGAACATACAACGGCAGCCAATTACGCTGCCTATCTAAAATATTGCGAAGTGTACGGAAAGACCTCTGATTGTTTGATTCCCATGTGCGGCGCAGGGCTTAAATCTGACCATTGAAAGGTTGCTATCAGCCGATTGAAGATATGAAAGAATGTGGCTTTATGCTCTCACCGTATCAATCGATTGACACCCCTGCCTTACTAATCGATATCGATGTAGCGAAAGAGAATATCGCAAAAATGCAAAGACTGGCCAATCAACTCGGCGTAAAACTGCGTCCTCATATTAAAACCCATCTGTATGATAAAGCTTATTTTGTTTCCAGAGGACGGAGCCTTAAGGAGCACCCGATTCTTTGCCGCAGTAAAACTCAATAAAAGCCTCTTGCTTTAGTCGAAGCAGGATGAAAAAGAAGCCTTAATTCTTTGCATTGAGTTGAGGCTTCTTTTAATTTGAATTTTTTGCTTGAGGATTCAGGTTGATGGATGAACGGGACCATCGATATGCTTATTCTCGTTCTCGGTTTGAAGATTACCCTGAGTTTTTTCATTATGCTTCTTCTCGCGCTTCTGTTCCATCGAGTCATTTGCGTTTTTTTTGTTCAACGCGCTCACCTCCGACATTAGCTTTTTCGAAGAAAGGATGCTTTATACTACGTGAGAAATAATTGTAATTTGGCGCAGCCTGGAAATGATCCGTCATGGAGATTGGTTGAGTGATTTAGGTCCCGGAGCCGGGAAACAGGGCGGGAAAATCATATTCGAGGGAACACCGAAGGATTTGCTAAGCAATCAGTTACCGGCGTTGATTTAAAGCAGTATTTAGTTTCATAAATTAATATCCCGGTCAAAGCAATTTCTAAACTTAGCTCTCGATTTAATATATGGAATTGAACCGGAGCCATAAATGGTTAAGGTGAACGGTCAAGTATCCGAAAAGCCAGCTTTCGGCCGGAAGCTGGCTTTTCTTTGCGTACGACTTTAACCTCTACATTTTAACATAATCATAACCGAATATGAAAACTGCAGGCGGAGGGCGCCATCAATCTTGGGCACCCTAACCCATTACTTGATTAAGGTTCTCCCGTGACCATCTGATATCTTCATTCTTAGTGTGTCAAGGTTTAAATACAGTATTGTAATTACAATACTGCTATATACTGATGAACGGAATCTACTATAGGTAATTTTCAAAATAACCTGACAGAAATGTTTGGGCTGAAACCCGCTGAAAGCAAGGGCAGCATTCCCGCCGGAATGCTGCCCTTGCTTTCATACAGGTCCTTTTTTAGTCTATCAAACGGATCTGTTTAATAATCAATAAAAGAAGAAGAAGTTGGCTGCGATGATGGTAATCAGCGCCCCGAGCATCGGGATGGCAGTGCGTTTTACCACATCAAAGGGGGATACTCCGCCCATGCCGGAAGCTACCACGATAACCGCCGTGATCGGCGAGATGGCCCGGGCCGCGCTGGCGGCAAAGTGCATGGGAAGCAGCATCACAACCGGCGCTACTGACATTTTGGCAGCAACGGTCGGTGTTAAGGCAGCAAAGGCAAAGAACGGCGCATTGCCGGATCCCATGACCACCGACGACACCGCGATGATGCCGATCATGACCAAAATCATGCCGACCGCGCCAAAACCGGAATTCTGAGCTGACGCAATAATGGCATCAATAGTACCGATAGTGACCAGGCCTTTGGCAAAGGTTTCACCGGCTACAATCAGCGTAATTACATTGGCCATCTGCAAGCCGAGACCATCGAAGAAGGACTGAATATCGCCCAGAACTTTTTTCCCGTCCCGCAGACGGACATATTCGAAAATCATGCCGACCGACACACCAATAAACATCGCTTTGATAATATCCATCTTAATCCAGTCAATCCACAGGCTGCTGAAAATCAGGATTAATGCCAGCGGCAGGGCAGGGAGGATGGCGTAAATCATCGGCGGCAGTTTCTCATCGGTTTCAGCTGTGACAATTTCGCTGGTCTGGACAACATGGTTGTCACGCTTGTCAAACCATTTTTGAACAACATAGTGGAGAACCGCCACCACCGGTATGACCACAGCGGCAATCGGCACCTGGTAGTTTGTCCAGTACAGAACCGGATCAATGCCGGCAGTCGTCGCCGACAGAATAGTGCCGGTGTCGCTGGGACTCCAGTCCAGGCAAAGAGTGGTGGCAATAGCGGCGGTAGCGGACAAACGGCTGACGCCAAGGCTGACGAGGATGGGGAACATGGTAACCATCAGCAGCATAGCCAGTCCTGAGGCGCTGTTGATGCACAATCCCAGCAGCATGCCCAGAACCCAGCCGCCGGACAGCACCAGATAAGGAGAGCGGAGCGCCAAAAGCGGTTTGATGGTCAGTTTAACCAAAGCTTTGCTGGCGCCAATATGGTCCATGTAGCGGGCAAAGCCGCCTACAGCCATAATGTTGAGGCCAAGACCAGCTGCCCTGGAACTCATGGTTTGCTTGATAAATTCGTAGGCATCGAAAATAACTGACCCGGTACTTTGTTTTGCCGGCAGAATGGCGCCAAAACCCATCAATACGGCCGTAAACATCAGGACTAAACCGGCTATAAATAAAACGGGCTGAGGCTTATACTTTTTAACGATCAGGAAACCGACCCAAAAAGTGATGATGAGCGATATGACAATATTCAATATGATGCCTCCTTTATTCTTTCCCCTTCTTTTCTTTACCCTTCCAGGCTACCTACAAGGCTCGCGCCTCGTTCACCGGACTTCCTGCCAGCCTTTTATGTCGGTAATACCCAATCCGGGCGCATCGGGCAGGATGATCCGGTCTTTATCGAAGCTCACGCCCCCTACAACCGGGTCCTCGGCCAACAATACGGCAGCGTCCAGGTCCGACTTGACGATAATCTGCTTGCCGGCTGCAAGGCTGGCAGCGGCGGTAATGCCAATCTTACTTTCCAGCATACAGCCCATCATGCAGCGAATCCCCATCGTAGCAGCCATGTCGGCGATTTTAACGGCATTATGCAGGCCGCCCGCCTTCATCAATTTGATATTGATCAGGTCACAAGCCTCCATGGCCAGCAATTGGAATACCTCGTAAGTTCCAAAAGCTGATTCATCTGCCATGATGTCGGTTTCCACCTGTTGGGTAACATATTTAAGCCCGTGAAAATCATGGGCTTTTACCGGTTGCTCAATCAATTCAATCCCGATCCCCCGGTCCTCGAAGCGACGGATGGTCCGGACGGCTTCTTTCGGCGTCCAGCCCTGATTGGCATCCAGACGAATTAAAATATCCGGGCCCACTGCCTCTCGTATCGCCTGTACCCGCTGAATATCCAGCGCGGCATCGTTGCCCACTTTGATTTTCAGCGCTGTATAGCCTGCTGCAATCGCCTCCAGGGAATCCCGTACCATTTCCTCCGGCCCGTTGAGACTGATCGTCAGGTCCGTAGTCATCTCGCTGCGGTAGCCGCCAAGCAGTTTGTACAGCGGCAGCCCATACCGTTTACCGAATAAATCATACACAGCGATGTCCAAAGCTGCTTTCGCCGATTGATTATGCAGCATAGACGTATCCAGAACAGTCATGATTCCTTCCAGATGATCGACTTCCATACCAATCAGTTTCGGCCCGATGGTATCGCGAATCGCTCCAATGATCGAATCCTGGCTGTCACCGGTAATGACTGCCGTAGGCGGGGCGTTGCCAAATCCGATTTCACCGGAGTCAGCGATCACTTTAACGACAATGTCTTCCGCTGAATTCACCTGACGCAAGGCTGTTTTAAAGGGCTTCTTGAGTGGAATACTGACTTTGCCGATTTTTATCTCCCTGATCTTCATGTGTCACTCTCCTTTGTGCGATTCATTGACTACATCCGCCATAAAAAAAACAGCAGAGTAAACCTTCCTGCCATGCAAAGGCTTTGCCCGCCGGATTCCATTTATGCCTACGCTAGGGTTTGTCTGCTAAGCGCACATATAAACGAAGCAGCCCTGTATCAACAGGATTCTAAAGATTCCGAAATAGATAATTTACCATATTCTGAAAAATTTCTTATGCACACCGTATTTATTTTTACACCAGATCTATTAATTCGTCAAAACTGGCTATTTTCCTTTTATTTCGAAAAAATATCAGGCTGAAAGAGGCGGGAATTTTTTCGGACGATAACCGTAATAAAAGTTCAATGACTATATATTGTTATTTTGTTCTGATAGGTATACAATATATAGTATAGCAAGCTTTTCTTTGAACAGATACCACAGGTGGGGAGGAACCGTCGCTTATGAAAATTGTAAAACGGCAGGGGAATTTGGTGGAATTTAATCCGGCCAAAATTAAACACGCCATTGAAAAAGCAATGTCCGAGACAAAAAGCGGCATTGATGAGTCCCTCAGCGCATCCATTGCCGCCGGGATTGAGTCCGCCTTGGCGGAACGGGCCGCCTGGCCCAGTGTGGAAGAGATTCAGGACATGGTGGAAGATCGTTTGATGGACAGTCCTCGCAAGGATGCAGCCAAACAGTATATTCTCTATCGCTGGGACCGGGAAAAGGTCCGTAAGCAAATCAAGAAAAGTGAATATGTCATGATCACTGACGAGTTTATCAGCCAGTATAAACATCTGCAGCCACCTTTGGGCCAATTAGGCAATTTCGTGTATTACCGCACCTATTCCCGTTATCTGCCCCAGTCAGGACGGCGGGAGTATTGGTGGGAAACAGTGCGCCGCGCCGTTGAATACAATACCTCCCGGGTGCCGACCTCCAGAGAAGAGGCCGAAAAACTATTCGACAACATTTTTTATCTGCGGCAGTTTCTGTCCGGCCGGACCTTTTGGGTGGGAAACACAGCGGCGTCCGCAGAATACCCCATGGCCAACTATAACTGCGCCTTTGCCATACTGGATTCATTCCAGGCCTTTAAAGACCTGTTTTATCTCCTGATGATCGGCGCCGGCGTCGGTGTACGCGTTTTAAAGAATGACGTGGCTTCCATCCCCAAAGTACATGCCGGCTATGAACTCATTCACCGGGATGACGCGCCGGTGGCGCCGGATGAGAGGGAGGACAACACCTGTCTCACTTTTCAAAACGATACCGTCCAAGTCCGGGTCGGTGACAGTAAAGAGGGATGGGTGCAGGCCCTGGGATTTTTCTTTGAACTGATCAGCCGCCATGAATATAAGAAGATCAAAACCATCATCATGGACTATTCCCACGTACGGCCCAAAGGGGAAAGGCTGAAGACCTTCGGCGGCACCGCCAGCGGCCATGAAAGCCTGAAGACCATGTTCCGCAAGATCGACAGGATCATCCGCCGCCGCTGCGGCGAAGACGTCGGACAAGTCAGGCTCAGACCCATCGACTGCCTGGACATTGCCACGATCATCGGGGAAAATGTAGTGTCTGGCGGCGTGCGCCGCACAGCCGAAATGGTGATTATCGACCCTGAGGGTGCAGACTGCATTGAAGCCAAGTCGCAGTTATATAAACAAGTGGATGGCAAGTGGGTGGTCAATCCCGATTTGGTGCACCGGCAAATGAGCAATAACTCCATTTACTACAGCCAAAAACCGTCCCGTCAGCAGCTTCACTGGCAAATCAGTCGCATGCGCTATTCCGGGGAGCCGGGCTGGATCAATGCCGAGGCTGCGGGTAAACGCCGTCCGAATATGAATGGAGTGAACCCCTGCGGTGAAATTTTATTAGACTCCAAAGGACTGTGCAATTTAACCACCGTGAACGTGTACGGCTTTATCCGGCCCGACGGTCTGGATATAGCCGGGCTGCTGGCCGCTCAGCGCCTGTCAGCCAGAGCAGCTTACCGCATGACCTGCGTGGAACTGGAGCTGCCGGACTGGGACCGGGTACAGCAGCGGGACAGACTGATCGGCTGCTCCCTGACCGGCTGGCAGGATATGGTCAATGCCCTGGCCATGAGCCGTGAAAACCAGGCTGAGCTGCTGGCGAAACTGCGCCAGACGGCAAAAGAGGCAGCCGTAGAATATGCCAAAGAACTGGGGCAAAACGAACCTCTGTTGGTCACAACCATCAAGCCGGAAGGCACCTTAAGCCAGCTGCCCGCCGTATCCAGCGGGGTGCACTACGCGCACGCCCCGTATTACATTCGCCGCGTGCGGGTCAGCAGCCAGGATCCTTTGGCCAAGGTCTGCGAAGAACTGGGTTACCCGGTATACCCGGAAGTCGGCCAGACCTGGGAAGCCTGCATGACCAAAGTCATTGAATTCCCGGCTAAAGCACCGGCGGGAAAAACCAAATATGAGGCTTCGGCCATTGAACAGCTGGAAAACTACCGGCTGTTTATGAGCCATTATGTGGACCATAACTGCTCCATTACTATATCGGTGCGTCCTGACGAATGGGAAACAGTGGAAGAGTGGGTGTGGACCCACTGGGATGATATTGTAGCCATATCCTTCATTCCGTTAGATGACAGTTTCTATGAGCTCCTCCCCTATGAAGCCATCTCCCGGGAACAATACGAAAGCCGTCTGGCAGCCATGAAACCGTTTGTGCCTTCTTTATTGGCAAAATATGAACGGGAAGAAGAGGTTTATGAACCGGACAATGATAACTGCGAGAATGGCGTCTGCCCCGTTCGCTAGGCTTTTCGGCGTCTCTGTCAAAAATCGAAATATCCTGTTTCATTTTCTCTAAAAATATGATACCATATGAGCGGAGTAAACTGGAACTGCCATTGGCGTCGGTATTCGTGCAAGAAACTGAACGGGCAGATTTCTGGCCTTGCTCCGGAGCATCGACTTATATCCTGCTATAGGAATAAGAACGGAGGGAATTAACCATGGAAAAAGTAGGAACCTTGAGTCATCCCAACAAATTTGGCAGCAGACAGATCGCCGTAGTCGGCATGCTGTCTGCCATCTCGATTCTCCTCGGCCTTTCCGGATTCGGATTCATTCCGCTGCCTATGGCCAAGGCCACGATTATGCATATACCGGTCGTAATCGGCGCCATTCTGGAAGGTCCCCTGGTAGGGGCCATGATCGGATTGTTGTTTGGCTTGTTCAGTATTGTGCAGAACCTGACTACGCCAAATATCCTGTCCTTTGCGATTATTAACCCTTTGGTTTCCGTATTGCCGCGTGTACTGATCGGCATCACCGCTTATTATGCTTATAAATACACTGCAGGCAGGGAAAGTTTTCGCATCGCCTTCAGCGCTGCCGTAGGATCTCTGACCAATACATTCGGCTTTTTGACCATGATTTACCTGTTATATGCAGCCGAATTCGCCGCTACCAGAGGGATCGGAATAGACGCAGCCGCCAAGGTTATCTATGGAATTGCGCTGGTGAACGGGTTGCCGGAAGCCATTATCTCGGTGCTGATCTGCATACCGGTCATCCTGGCCATACAAAAAAACCAAAAAAACCTGATTGGAATTGAGTTTTTTGAACCTGTTTACCGGATGCCGGTGGACAGGTTTTTTGTTTGATAAGCTTGACCGACGAAACAAAGGGGGCTGCCCGACAAAACGGGTGACCCCTATAAAACCGGATAAATCGAATTGTGATAATCAGAAAAGGATGTAGAGAAATAACTGCTCTATTTCTTGATCCATTTTGCACTCCTCCGCTGGAACAACGTTACATGCACATTTTGGTTGATTTCAGCGAACTGCCCAGGCGATATTCGATAGCAATCTGCATCTGTCACATTTATAATCAAATATTCCATGCAAAGATTCCTGAAGCAGCCATTCATGATGGCAGGACGGGCACTTGATTTTTAATTCCGACTGTTTACTTCTGCCGGAAACTCTAAGTAAATAGTAATAGACCGGTATCCCTGTGTCGGCGGTAATCTTTTGACAAATATCAATGCCCCTTTGCGACAGACTGCTATCATGTTTCGATAGCTGCGCTATCCCAAACTTTTCTCCTGTTGCGCAATTTATTTGCAGCGTGTCGCATGCTTTATAGTCGCTTTCCCAACTAAGGATCTCCGAATATTGATCATCCTGGGTTGCCGGTATCCGATACAAAGGAATTGTCCCAAAGCACTCCCCGCAACGTAAAGGCGCCTCGTGTGAAAGATAGGTCGTATAAAGAATAAATGACTTTGTCTGGGTGCAACTACATACTGATGCACATTCCGGCTCGCAGCCAATTATCTTCCAAGAGTACTCAATAGCTAACTTTTTAAGCTGAGTTAGAGCCTTTAGCACATAAGAATTTGCTCTTTCTGTATTCAAGGCATCAGGCTCAGGAATCAATACAAAAGAGCGAAATTCGTTGCCCTGATAGGCGATAGGGTACTCCCGCCCTACTATCTGACCGTTCATACGTAAATCATGTAGTAGAAATTCCAGTGCTTCTTGAATTTGATCGTTACTTGCCATTTCTTCTGGTTGAACAAATTTAAGCTCTGCAACAAACATTGACCAATCTCCTCTTGTCCTTATGCTTATGCTTTTTTCGACCTGCACAGGTTGCCAGTTTTGTTATGCTCGCGTAATTACACTTTGACTAATCTTTGTCAATCTGGCTCGGCGATATCTCTGTTATATTTTTAATTGGCCGCTGAATATCTTCCGCTTTTCGGGCATGGTCACCTCTATTTTTGAGGATATCATTTTACCGCCTACTCGCCAATAGAACGTCTCTCTGAGTCTCCAATGTTGTCGGCAACCACGTCCCCGCGACAATGAAGGGATTTAAGATTAGTCGGGGAGAACTATATTATTTAGTAACGGCACAAAGTGTAGGGTGGATGAGACAACTCACAAGAATCAGCACGGTAAAATAGTGAAAACAAATAACAGGGTTTTGTCAGGCGAATCATCTCAGGAAGTTATTATAAAGGAAAAAGAAGGGTGGCCACATGGAAAACAATAATCTTGCGGCTGATGTTCCTAGTATTACTCCAGAAATTGTCATGGTGAACGGATTGATCCCCAAAGCTTATTTTCTGAAACGAATTGGTGCCTATATAATTGACGCCATAGCACTCATTGGCATTGGGATAGTGGGACTATTGATCAGTCGTTTATTTGAAAGGCAAACATTTGATATATTATCGCTCATAGTATGTATTTCCTTGCCAGTATACTACCTTACGAAAGATGCTCTGTTTAGTGGTCAAAGCCTAGGGAAGAAAGCTTCAAGGCAAATGGTTATTCATATTTCATCGGGTAAGCCATGCTCGTTATGGCGATCGGTTTTACGAAACATCATCCTTTGGGTTCCCGGCATCGTATTTATTGAATTTTTTATGGCGTTTGCAACAAAAAGCGGACGACGTATAGGGGATTATCTTGCAGGAACGCAAGTTATTGACACTATGTTCTATATTCGCTAATAGAAAATCAGGATTTAGTAATCGAAGTTCCTGCAGATACTT
>NZ_AFGF01000289.1 GCF_000219125.1 Acetonema longum DSM 6540 | reverse complement strand
CACACAGTGTGAGAGGAGTGCTTCCCATGGTCAGGATTCTTACCGTTTCCGGCGTATGGAGCCACAGGAACGCCGTCGGCCAGTACGTGGAAGTCCCGGCCCTGCGCCTGCAGGGCAAATGGCTGGCCCAATTGGGTTTCCGGGTGGGCAGTCTGGTTCACGTGTATGAAAACCCCGGAGAAATTACAATACGACTTTCAAAGGAGGATGTTTCGTATGGCAAAGACCCCTTTTAACACGAGTTTGGACACGGATTTATTGACTCAGGCGCGCGAGTTGGCAAAGGTTCAAGGCTTCAAAAGCGCCACGGCGATCATTGAGGAAGCGCTGCGCCTCTATTTTGCCAATTATCAGGCCGAGGTCTGGGAAAAACCATTGCCGGACGGGACGCTGCAAAAGTTGACGGTTCGCCCGGATAAGGTTTTGTTGGAGAGTATTCGGACAAGAAAGGTGGCAACGAAATTTGACCGTCAATTTGTCACGGAGGAAGCTTTGGAGGCCAGAGGATGGGCGCGGGTATGGAAGATGCGGCGCATTCCTGCCCCTTTGCATGTGGTTGCTTCTCAGGGCTGACGGACTCTTTCCGGTGGGCCGGGTATCCGGCCCACCGGGGTTCCCCCTTCGTTTCCCCTGAAAAAGGCGAGGAGCGTAGCAGCAGGCCGGGCGGCATACACAAAGACAGGCGGCAGCCTGGCTGGAGGCCGCGCGGACTGGTGCGGAGCGGGCCGGAGTTGCCACCGGCGGCCTGGCTTAGCAGAAGAAACGTTTTTACACCCCTTACCGGGTTGCCGGTGGGGAGTGTAAGGACATTTCGTCCTTAACTGAAATCTGTCACATTAAAGCATGGATAGGTTGTCGGCCCCTTGCGAGCCTGTAACAGGGCTAACGCTCACAAGCTGAGGTTGCCGGTGTGTTTTAGGGTGATGAAGTAAAGGAGTGTGGTTGTTATTTATCCAAAACGGAGTTTGGCGTTCTGCGGGATGGACATGCATAAAGAACAACATACTGCGGTCGTCATCGATTGCTGGCTGAATATCTTGGGGGAAATCACCTTGGAGAACCGGCCAGGGAAATTTGATCAATTTCTTTCTCATGTAAAAAAATTGAGTGGAGACTTAACGCTGGTTTTTGGCCTGGAGGATACGCGCGGGTTGGGAAGAAACCTGGCCATGTATTTGGTCGGCCATAAGTTTGTTGTCAAACACATTAACCCCGCCTACACCAGCGCCATGCGGTTAAGTGCGCCCACGGTCTTTAAAAATGATTCCTATGATGCCTTTTGTGTGGCAAGGGTATTGCGCGATATGATCGACAAGCTGCCGGACGCCAGTCACCAGGATATTTTCTGGACGATTCGCCAACTGGTGAAACGCCG
>NZ_AFGF01000288.1 GCF_000219125.1 Acetonema longum DSM 6540 | reverse complement strand
GTACATCAACTGCCCGTGTAACTGATTTTGCAGCATAGTAGTTCCTTTTACGAGAGCATCCCGGCGTTTCACCAGTTGGCGAATCGTCCAGAAAATATCCTGGTGACTGGCGTCCGGCAGCTTGTCGATCATATCGCGCAATACCCTTGCCACACAAAAGGCATCATAGGAATCATTTTTAAAGACCGTGGGCGAACTTAACCGCATGGCGCTGGTGTAGGCGGGGTTAATGTGCTTGACGACAAACTTATGCCCGACCAGATACATGGCCAGGTTTCTTCCCAACCCGCGCGTATCCTCCAGGCCAAACACCAAAGTCAAATCTCCACTGATTTTTTTCACGTGAGAAAGAAATTGATCAAATTTCCCTGGCCGGTTCTCCAGGGTGATTTCCCCCAAGATATTCAGCCAGCAATCGATGACGACCGCAGTATGTTGTTCTTTATGCATGTCCATCCCGCAGAACGCCAAACTCCGTTTTTGATAAATAACAACCACACTCCTTTACTCATCACCCTAAAACACACCGGCAACCTCAGCTTGTGAGCGTTAGCCCTTTTACGGGCTCGCAAGGGGCCGACAACCTATCCATGCTTTAATGTGACAGATTTCAGTTAAGGACGAAATGTCCTTACACTCCCCACCGGCAACCCGGTAAGGGGTGTAAAAACGTTTCTTCTGCTAAGCCAGGCCGCCGGTGGCAACTCCGGCCCGCTCCGCACCAGGCCGCGCGGCCTCCAGCCAGGCTGCCGCCTGCCTTTGTGTATGCCGCCCGGCCTGCTGCTCCGCTCCTCGCCTGTTCCAGGGGAACGCGGGGGAACCCCCGGTGTGGGCCGGATATCCGGCCCACACCGGCAATCAGCCGTTCCGCTTCATCTTCCAGACCTTTTTCCAGCCGCGGGGCTCCAGTGTCGCGTCAGTGTAAAATTGGGGGTTATACTCGGTGCGGACTTGGCGGCTTTGGATGCACTCCATCACCACTTTGTCAGGGCGGACAGTCATTTTCTGCAGCCGTCCGCCTTCTAAGGGCTTTTCCCAGACCTCCACCGCGCAGTTAGCGAAATACAGCCGTAAGGCTTCCTCAATCACCGCATTAGTGCCGTCAAAACCGTCCATGCGGGCTTTTTGCTTGGCTTTCGCCACCAATTCACCGTCCAGAGTAGAGTGAAACTTAATCCTTGCCATACGAAACATCCTCCTTCACCAGTTTTAATATGATTTCAGCGGGATAAGCGTACACCTGCACCTTACTCCCAACCTGAAAACCTAATGGTTCCAACCATTTGCCCCGGAGCCGGATAAACGGGACCTCCACGTCAGGGCCAAAAGCAATCCGGTGAGACAACACGCTGGAAACGGTAAGAGTTCTAACCATTTGAAACACTCCTCTCAAA
>NZ_AFGF01000287.1 GCF_000219125.1 Acetonema longum DSM 6540 | reverse complement strand
GCTAATTGAAGTCAAGCGATAATTTAAAAATCCACAAAATTTATTGACTCTAAAATGAGGCATGACAAACAGACTATCCCATTAGCGTGAATAATCGTCAGGATAGCCACGAAAAGGTTCGTCTTTTCCTTTGGGTTAAGCAGCTTTCGAGAGGCGCTCCTTATACATTTGCACCTGCTGCTGCGGGGAAATCAATTGAAACGGCCGTTGATTCTTCAGGACCGAATAGATAATACGTAGCAGCTTGTTCATGATGGCGCCGAGAGCTTGCTTTTTCGTTTTCGATTCTAATTTTTTCTGATAATATTCATACAGCACCGGATTGACCTGCGCCTTTTTTACGGCCTTTCGTATGGATGTGGTGGCCGCCAGGTAGAGGGCATACCGCAAAAAGGGAGACCCGCGCTTGGTGACCTTATTTCTCGTCCCGACAAACTTTCCGGACTGTTTGACGGCTGGATCGATTCCGCTAAAGGCTACCAATTGCTTGGCACGAGAAAATCGGCCGATATCCCCGATTTCCCCTAAAATGATGGCCGCCAGTGTCCTACCGATTCCCGGAATACTGAGTAACAAGTGGATATCCGGGAGGGTGTCGGATACTATCTGAATGTGCTTGTCCAGCACTTTGATTTGCTCATCCAATGCCAGGATGATGGTGGCATATTGCTGAACCGTTATACCATAGCTACCCAAGGAGAGTCCTGTTACTTGCGCATCTTCGGCGCAGGCAAGGAGATTGGCATACGTTTTCTGGGCATAGGACTGACCGTGACGAGATAATGTTTTCACCAGAGTCAAAATGGTGGACTGATTCTCTTTTTCGAGCCACTGACCCGGTGTAGGCAGTTGGGTGAGCAGGTTCAGAGCGGTTAACGATCCTGGATTCAAAACGTTAGGAAACAGGGGGGCGATTTGTTCGATCGCCCCTTGAAGCTGATTGAGGAAATGACTCCGTTGCTTTACGATTTGCCCTCGGGTCCTGGTCAATACCTTTAAATTCAATAGGGATTCTTTCGGCATAGCTGTCGGCTGGAACTCATGCACAAAAAGAAGTCTGGCCAATTCCACAGCGTCCACCCGGTCCGTCTTGACTTT
>NZ_AFGF01000286.1 GCF_000219125.1 Acetonema longum DSM 6540 | reverse complement strand
CGACGCATTAGTCAAAGGGACTACCATGCTGCAAAACCAGTTGCACGGACAGTTGATGTACCATTATCCAAGTTATCGGAAGTTTTTTTGCCTGGTGAACAGCAAGACGGCGCTCTATTTCTGGGAGACGTATCCTTCACCGAGACACTTGCAAGCCGTAACTGCTGAAACCCTCGCCGATGGGCTGCGAAGTGTCAGCCGCAATGCTTGTTCGATGGAAAAGGCGCAGACGATTCTTGACCTGGTGGCAGCCGATGGCGATACTCACCGGGAGTTTCAGGCTGAACGGGACTTTATTGTCAAAAGTATCATTCAGGAGCTTCGCTACAAACAGCAGGCCATTGAGGGAATCGATGGGGAGTTAAAAACCCTTCTGCCCTTGACCGGCTACAAACTGGATACCATGCCGGGGATTAACTTGAATACCGCCAGTCACATCATTTCTGAGATCGGCGACATTAACCGCTTCCCCACTTCGGATAAGCTGGCCCGCTTTGCAGGCATCGCTCCTGTTTTGTTTTCCTCTGCTGGCAAAGGCAAAGAGCAGCGCAGTCGGCAGGGAAACCGGGTATTGCATGGTATCTTCTATTTTCTCGCTGTCCAGCTTGTCCAGGTCTCCAAAGGAGGC
>NZ_AFGF01000285.1 GCF_000219125.1 Acetonema longum DSM 6540 | reverse complement strand
CAACGTCTCCGCTTTCCGCGAAAAGTTGTAAATCAAAATCTATAAAACTGTCCGACCTTTTCGCAGTCCCCACTGGCTGAGCCACATCTACTTTTGCAGCGCCTTTGGCAGTTGTTTCTGATAATGTTTCCGCGGCATTTGCCGCTTTATTTCCAACAGCTACATATTTGCCAATACCGAATTTCCCGATTACGCTGCTTCCCGAATAGCCCAACCCCAGAATAGTCACTCCATAAGCGAATTCGCCCAGCTTACCTTTTAATCGTTCTTTCTTCTGTGCATCAGTTTCGTCGAGTACGGTGATTGTACGGAGTTTTCCATTCCAATTAAAGAAGTACTGGTCTTTTACTATCCCAGCGAAGTAGGTGTCTCTTTTCGTGAGTCCGCC
>NZ_AFGF01000284.1 GCF_000219125.1 Acetonema longum DSM 6540 | reverse complement strand
AAGTAAAACCAAAAAAATAAAAAAATAGTTGACAAACAGAAAACACGGCGGTAGCCTCAACGCGCATAGGGGCCAGGAATCGCAGCCTGGAGAGAAGCCCCAGTGACGGAGGTGGTTACCGGACGTGTTTTTTCGTTTCCCTGCCGGTTGAGGAAAACAGAAAAAGGTCGCCATGACCTGCCAGTGCTGGAACACTGGCAGGCTCATGCAGGTAAATGGACTACCTACACGTGCAGCGGTTCCGCTGCCATAGCAACCTTATGAATATACTACTTGATTTTGCAGATTCTGACAACCCTTCCCCTGTGTGTAGGATACCTCTC
>NZ_AFGF01000283.1 GCF_000219125.1 Acetonema longum DSM 6540 | reverse complement strand
CGAGATTGTTTATCAAAAAGGCAGGGAGGACATAGAACTGCTGGACAGCATCCTGATTCCCGCCGCGCTGGGACCTTATGAAATACACGGTCCGGTGAAGCTGCTGAGAAGTTATGTTCCATAAGGTTTCCAGGCTAATTGACCAAAGTGCCGGGACGGTTCTTCCGAATCACAATCCTCATCAAGCTTCATAATGCATATAAATACAAAGGGGCCTGCGGAGATCAGAACATTGTGCAGGAGCTTAATTTAATTTTTCTGCACTCTCTTACAGGCAAGAATTAACATAAAAAGGTACTGCTTACTACAATTGTAGGCAGTACCTTTTTTTAAAATCAATTGCCCCGTTAGCTTATTCGGATAAAAACCTATATGCGGTGTTCTACTCCAACAATAAAGCTTCTCCCTGCCATCGGATATACTCCTGTACTATAGTAGGGATAGCCGCTAACTACTTCATAGCCTTCATTGGTCAGGTTATAGCCTTTAAAGTAAACCTGCGTATCGTTTGTGGCTTGGTACCGGATATTCATGTCCAAAGTTAGATATGAATCTGAAGTATAGGCTTCCGTACTGCGCCCGGTAGCTGCCAGCATTGTTAAACCGACATTCCATTTAGCCTGATTATACTTAACTCCTAAAGAATATGCATTGGGACGGCTATTGCTCAGATCCAGTGCATAATGATCAGCGCCATTTTGTTTCTCCACTTTTGAATAAGAGTATCCGGCATTGACATTCCAACGGTCAGACAGGTTTCTCTCTACATTCAACTCCAAACCTTGTCTTTTTTCACGATCCACGTTGACCCACCAGCCAACGTAATCAACCGGATTCACATACTCCCAATCGATAGCATCTTTCAGCCTGCTTTGATAGATACTGGCCTGCAAACTTGTTTTCTTACCGAGTTTGGTATCCATACCCAGCGTAACTGTTTCGGACGTTTCCGGTTTTAAATCCGGATTGGGCAGCCATGTCGCTGTATGGGCATAGAGATCTAGTATTCTCGGATTTTTAACCGCTTGCCCCCAAGAGATATATACATTCGTATCCGAAGATAATGCTTTATTCAGGGATACATGAGAAGTAACATCACTGCCGAAAGTACTATGGTGATCATAGCGGTTGCCTAATGTTAGCGAGTAATTATTGTTTAACTTCCACCGGTTCTCTATAAAAGCGGCGCTCGTCGTAACATCCCCCTGTAAATTCACACCGCCGGTCAGTTCTTTTACTTCTTCCTTTCGTAATTCGGCACCGCCAACCAAGATATAATTCTCGTTTATCATCCAGCTTTGCTGCCATTCCGCCCCAGCTGCTTTGAGATCATAGTCATAAAGACTGCCACTAGGGTAAAGAGTACTTCCCTCACTATTATTTTGATAGATATGAAAACTATCCGCCCCACCTTGTCTTTTATTCCATGAATAAGTCAGTGCAACATTAGAATCGGAAAGCTTCCTGCGCGTATTCGGATTAGAAACAGTACCCGTATCTACATCAGCCAGCATAATGCCAAAGCCGCCATTGTCCTTCATACTCTCGACTGCCAGCGAAAGCTCATTATCATTACCAAATTGTTTATCTATACGTAGATTTACATATTCTTTATCAACTTCACTGGAATTAAATTCTCTGTTATTCCCTGTCCTTGGGTTCTCATAACTAAAATTATCCCTCTTTTGTTTATCTACTGTCAGCAAGTAGCGTATATCTTTGTCAACACCTTCTGTCGTTAAGGCATAACGTTCAAAATTCCATGTGCCGAATTCCGTCGTTATTTTTGTATTGCTTTCTTTGGCCTGTTTTGTAATGATGTTGATAACACCGCCGACAGCCGCACTGCCGTACAAAGAAGAATTGGGGCCGCGTACAATTTCAATGCGTTCAATATTCTTTACGGCGATACTATCAATGTTCGTCCCATTCAAGCTAAAGCCGTTATAGTGCGAATAATTCATTTTTCTGCCATCGACCATGATAAGAACACGTTCATCGCCATTAAGGATGGGGTAAGAACCAACACCGCTTGTTCCCATATTTATACTATTTGCGGTCAAGATATCAGAGACTTTGCTATAAGTGCCTTTTTCAATCTCTTCATTTCCTATAATGGTAACATTGGCCGCTACTTCATTCTTTTTTACTGGAATACGGCTTGCGGTCACAACATATTCATCCAAATTAGATTGCTGTTCTTCCGCATATGCGTCATCTGCTATCCCCCATAATATTGCACTGCAGATTAAACTGCACAGCAGTCCGCTAACTTTTTTTTCATTAAACCCGCTCCTTATGTTGATCTTTTTTGCGAGCATCAATATTCGATATTGATTATCATTATCATTACAAAGACTATAATATATGGAGATTTTATCCTTGTCAATAACCTCTGGAGCAAAATAACCTTGTAATTCATTTCTTTTAAGAAGCATAATGTCATGATCTTTTCGGCAGGTTATAATGCTCCCATAGGCTGAGGCACAAAAAAGAAGAAATAAGTTATAATGGGAGTATGAATAAGCGAAGTCAGTATTCATTAGTCATACTGATATAGGAGTGAAGGAAATGGATAAAAATGAAGA
>NZ_AFGF01000282.1 GCF_000219125.1 Acetonema longum DSM 6540 | reverse complement strand
TGAGATTGTTTATCAAAAAGGCAGGGAAAACATAGAGCCGCTGGATAGCATTATGATTCCCGCTGGGCTGGGACCTTATGAAATACGCGGCCAGGTGAAGCTGCTGAGAAGTTATGTTCCGTAATACGCATTCATGAAAAAGAAGAGGGTAAAGCAGAAAAAGCCGGCGATTATTTTTCATGATTTTGAAATAATCGCCGGCTTTTCCGCCACCGTCCCTGGGCGCTTCCGATGTTGCAGTGGCGCTTTACCTGCCGTTGTAATACAAAAGTTCCCTGCACATTAAAGCAAAGTAAACACCGCGCTCGAGTCGAAAGGGCACGAAGCGGTGTTTGTCTGTTGAAGATATGAAGAACAATGGTTTGGAGTTATGCAAGAGAGTGGTTTGAAGGTGAACGAAGGTAGGCGGCGAAGTAACAGGATGAAGATGAAAGTCACATTTACAGTCAGGCCTGTCATACAATAGGCACTATTTAAGATTATTGAGGGGGAATTGATGTGCAGCAAAATGTCTATGATAATGATGTATTTTATCATTCGTATATTGATCTTAGGGAAAAATCCACCAATTTCAATGATGTTCTTGAAATTCCTGCTTTTAGAACCCTCCTGCCGGATTTACAACAAACGGAAATATTAGATTTAGGGTGCGGTTTCGGGCAATCTTGCAGTTGGTATGTTTCTCAAGGAGCTGCACGAGTGGTCGGTGTAGATATTTCAGAAAAAATGATTGCCAGGGCAAAGCAGCTTTATCATCAAGACAAAATAGAGTATCAACTCCGTCCCATCGAAGATATAAACTTTTCTGCTGATCAGTTTGATCTAGTGCTTAGTTCTTTAGCCTTTCATTATATTGCGGACTTTAAAAGCATTGTTGAAAAAATCTACCATTGTCTAAAACCAAAGGGATTCTTGATCTTCTCGCAAGAGCATCCTGTTGCGACTGCCAAAGCAGTTTCTAACGGCTGGGCTAAAAATGAACATGGTGAAAAGCTGCATTGGATGCTGGATAATTATCAGGATGAAGGTTTGAGAAAACAAGACTGGTTTATTGAAGGGGTTATTAAATATCATCGAACAACGGCAACGATTATCAATACCTTAATTGAAACGGGATTGCATATTGTCAGAGTGTTAGAGCCAACAGCAACGGCAGAAGCCGAATTGCGAAATGAAGATTTAAAACAAGAGAGAAGAAGGCCGCCGTTTCTGATCATAAAAGCACAAAAATAAGACCGCCTCCCCAATTATACCTACCGACGTGACAAATAAAGTGCATCGGCAGGACTGTCCCCCAGCATGCCAAAAGGTGACACGTCCCCGGTGTCACCCGATTTATTTTATAGATTCGATTGGAATAGTCGGAATGTTTTCACCATATTCAATTCCGTTTTCGTCAAAAAGCTTCGATCGTGAAAGACACGGTGTGGGGGTGTCAGGGGATGGGATTATGCAAGGAATGAGTTTCAATTTGGCATGCTGATATAGGAGTGAAGGAAATGGATAAAAATGAAAG
>NZ_AFGF01000281.1 GCF_000219125.1 Acetonema longum DSM 6540 | reverse complement strand
TCAACACGCTCTATTGGTCCTGACCGGCTAAAAACAGGGGGTTTTTCAGTGGTTTCTAACCGTCCCGGCGAGTCGCCAGGAAGCGAATAAGGTTGCTCAGGGATCGGCTAGTAGTCTAACTAATATTCAGAATCAGCAGATTGAGACATTAAGAAATGGCGGAGAGGTAAAAGTTAAAACTTATGAGGAAGCTCGAAAATTGCTAGACAATATGCCCGAATTGAAGCCCGCAACTGAAGCAGGAAAGTTACCTAATCCAGACGGTAGAATGCGTGATGGATTTGCTGATCCTAAGGGAACCTATAGGGGCGATTTGATTAACAAACAAGACCCCACGGGACCGGTGCATCCAGAGGTTAAAAATTCAGACCATGCTAACAACCCGCACTATAACATCAAGTTACCAAATGGCAAGAAAGCTACAATAATTATAGTAGGTGATTAGGATAAAATGAATAAAGACGAAATTATAAGGTACATTAAACTGGGAAGGAATAAATCAATTTGTGTTGATAGGCGCTTATTAGATCAATATGCAGGGCATGTGCGAGATGTAACAATAATGGATGATGCAACATTAATGATTGAATTTAATGTCTATGAATATGATGAAGGTGGTTTAACTATTAATGTCTATTACAATGACTACGATACACTCATAAATGCTGTACAGGAATACATTGGTTTAAATATTGAAATGTGGGAAAATATTTCTAAAAGTGGTTGGTATCCAATTTTAGAGGAAGAAGTCGATTTTAATCAATCAGACTCAAAATTAAAGCATGACCTAGTAAATAAGACTCTATTATTACCGCCAAACGGGAATATATATCAAATACCTAGCGGATATTGGAAAGACTTGGCTGATGGTCTGATCCAAATCTGATCGAGATAGTCTAACCCCTGAGGATGCCCCCCCGTTTGGCGCAATGCATTCTGGAGACACCAGGGAAAA
>NZ_AFGF01000280.1 GCF_000219125.1 Acetonema longum DSM 6540 | reverse complement strand
TGCGCTCAGACCGGATACGAAATAGGGAACACGATGCCTTCCTGAATTTGATTGGATCAGGCCGCCCCCATCAATGTAGGAGTAATAAAAATGATGATCTCCGTTTGAGACTTTGTCGTATTCGTAACTTTAAACAAATTTCCCAGGAGCGGCAGCTTGCTGAGCAGCGGTACGCCCGATTCATTTTTAATGTTTGACTCTTTCAGCAAACCGCCAATGACAATCGTCTCCCCGCTTTTTACGTTCATGATGGTTCCGCCTCGCGGGAGCTGATTTGCGGCGCGGTTAAGTTGTTTTGCGTCTCTTTGCCGCTGATGATATTAACGATCGTCTTGGCTTTAACCTTTAGCAGCTGCTCATCAAAATTGACCACGGCCGGAGTCGTGTATAATTCAATCCCGACTTTTTTATATTCGACAGTAGGACTGCCGTTAATGTCCTTGCTGAAAATAGGGACCTCATCGCCGGTGGACAGATGGGCTTCTATGTTATTGAGCGTAATAATATAGGGCTTGGCCAATATTTTGCCGATGTTTTTGGTTTCCAGGGCAGTCCCCACAACGCCGGCTTTCCATTCCCTGCCGATAATTCGAGTCGGGCTCTGATCATACGAGGAAGTATGGGTATACGTCCCTACAATATCCTGCCAGCTCACGCCTATTTTATTTTCCTCATTTTTATTGATTTCCACCACCATAAACTCTACTTTGATGCTGGGGGTTTTGCAGTCTAGTATTGCGATGAGGTCGCCAACCTGTTTCGCCTGGTCGGGAGGCGCGTTGACGATAATGCCGGGGGGATTGGCGCTGACAGTTACGCTGCCGCCCAGGCCCAATATGCTTAAAGCAGTCTTGATGTCCTGCATATTGGCGTATTGGACAGGAAAAAACACCGGGGAAGTCATCCTGCCCCTCGTCGTAATGATGATGACGCCGTTTTTCTCCGTCCAGGTAAAGCCGACATTATCTCCCAGTAAATTGAGCAGTTCCTCTAAGGTGGCGTTAGAAAGCCGGACCGATACCCTTCCCGGTATCCGGCTGTTGATCAGAATCTTTTTATCCAGCTTGTCGGCAACCGAGTTTACTATGTCAATCGCGACGGCGTCAACCATTTGAATCGTAATGCGCCCATTCTCCACCAGGAGAACATCGGGAAATACTTTGGCGATCGGCTCCGTCCCGGATATTTCATCTAAATCCCCGCCATAGAGCGGCTTGTCCGCCGGCCCGTCTGCTTTTTCCTCAGGCTTATTTTCCGCGGCGGAATCGGTTTTATCTTTTGCTTCCTCCGGGTTCTGCCTGGGGATGATGATTTTCGGCATTAGAAAAACGGGGTCCTTGATTGGGGCGGCGTCCGCCATAGTCGGTAAGGCAATCAAAAGGCAGAAGATTAGCAGCAACCCAAGATATTTTTTTATGATCTTTCTCTCCTTCCCCGTGTTCCGCCATCTTACTTTCATAGTAAAAACTTTCCATGCAGAATAGCCTGATTCCTTTTAAATGGATATGAATTTCAAGAAAATATTAAAATGTATTTGATTTTTCCAATAATTAACCTATAATAAACATAAAAGGTATATTTTTACTATGTTCACTATAAAAAAACTTCGCATTCGATGAAAGGAGGGCGGAAAATCTCAGCCATATTTTAAGAGGAGGATGATCTTGGTATGAAAAAGTCTATCGTATTCCTGTTGTTGGTTTTCATGGTGATGGTTTCGGTCTCTCCCCTGGCAACGGCCGGTCCGGCGCCAGCTTTGACCAAGGTGGATATTGCCGCTTTTACGGCAGAAAATTATAGTAATCAGTGGCAAAAGACTCCCACCAGCTATCCGAAAAGCATGAGCGGTTACTCATTTTCTGGGCCGGTGCTGTATATGGCCGTAGTCTATACCGGCTATCCCAATTGGAACCTTACGTTCATCAAAATAAACGGAAACCAGTTTAGACATTCGGAGATCCCGAGCGAGCGGGTCAATCTCGTCAGCGGTGGCGTCATTGTCGGATATGAAGTCCACTACAAAATTCCGAAAGCCCAATTGAGCTCTAGCAACACAATCAGTGTCAATTCTAGCGGGACCAACGGCGGTTCTGGCAGCAGCGTATCCACCAATATAAAATTCGTTAAATAAACCGCTATAAAGTTCGTCAAATAGACAGAAAAAGGCGGTCTCATATTCCGGAGACCGCCTTTTTCCGCTTTCCCATTGCCTGATGCGCCACTTCTACAGTGAGAAGTTTACGCCACCTTTTTAAATGCATCCACCAACTGTTGAAATGCATCTATCATTTTTCGGGTATTTTCTCTGAAAAATTCCGGATCACTGCCGCTAGGAGCGCCTTGTTTCAATCGTTCCTTCTCTTGATTCAGCATGTCCGTAAACAAGTCCTGACAGGCGCGAGCGTCAGCCCCCAGTTGTTTAGCCATAGCGTTCATTTGGGCGGTAGTCAGGTCGATAGCACCGGCAGCATTTTTCATTTGGCAGATAATTCTGGCTTTAAAAAAAGCCATATCGACACCTTCCGCTTCCAGCTTCTTGCAAGTCTCAATCCAGGTTCTCTTGACCTCCATTGATGCCGTTTCCGGGGGATAGTATACCGTTACGCCGTTTTGGTCGCTGATAAGGCCGCAATATCTCTCGAAATCCTCGCGGCTGACAGGCTCTTGCGCCTGGTTGGAATAGTTCTCGGGAACCAGGGATACATTTGTTTTGACATAAGAATCCCGCCCTTGCGGCACAGACGCTGCGGCAGCCATTTGCGGCGCCACCTGCCTGCCGCTTTTTTGCCATGCCGTTGACTGGTAGGCATCTAGACCGTTTACTGCTTGTACCATGTAAATCCTTCCTTTCTGCTCTGCTTTGTTATTTCTAAGAGTGTTACTCAAATGACGCCATCAAAACCTTCCATTGGTTATATCGTCTTTTTTTTTAAATTGCTTAAACCTGAGCTAAATAAAATCTACATACTGTGCATCATTTTCAAGCAGCAGATTCCTGTTTTTACTCGATTTTTCAGGATGTGTTATTAATTCAGAAACCGTTTCTAAAAGTGATCCTGTCAGTATATCCAAAGTCCTGAGTTTGTATCAACACCATCCGTCTCCGGACATTTCGTGCGGTTTACGGAGCTTTATACCGAAAAATCAAATTACCCAACATTACGCTGCCTCCGGAATGCCGGCATATTTATGAAACTAGGTGCAACCGACTCAGATGAAGGGATAGAACCCCTTTCACGGGGAAAATCGTGAAAATTGAGTTTGCGGTCTAGTAAGACAAAAACGGCAGGCCATAATGACCTGCCGTTTCTTTATGCCCTTATGCCAAGGAATGTTCCGGGCTTCTTTTAGCTCTGAAGTTTCTGTTATAGTATCAGCATAGCGTCGCCAAAGCTAAAAAACCGGTATTCAGAGCGTACCGCCTCTTCATAGGCCTGGAGGACATGCTCCCGGCCGGCAAAGGCGGAAACAAGCATCAGGAGCGTGGACTGGGGCAGATGGAAGTTAGTGATCATCCCATCGATCACCTGAAACCGATAACCGGGATAAATAAAAATACCCGTCCAGCCGGTCCCTGCCTGAATACGATTCTCCCGGCCGACAGTCTCCAAGGTGCGTATCGCCGTAGTGCCCACAGCAATTACCCGTTTGCCCCTCTCTTTGGCCTCGTTGATAATCCGGGCTGTTTCGCCTGGTATGGAATAATACTCTCGATGCATCTTATGATTGGTAATCTCTGTCTCGCTAACCGGCCGAAAGGTGCCCAGCCCCACATGCAGGGTGATGAAAACCGTATTAACGCCTCGCTTCTGAAGTTCTTCCATCATTTCCCGGGTAAAGTGCAAGCCGGCAGTGGGAGCAGCCGCTGATCCCTTTTCTTTGGCGTACACCGTCTGATACCGCTCGGCATCGTTCAATTGTTCTTTTATGTACGGCGGCAGCGGCGTAGTCCCCAGGCGGTCAAGAATAGCGAAAAAAACTCCTTCGTAATCAAAGCGAACCACGCGTCCGCCAAAATCAGTGTGTCTCAGCACCTCACAGGATATTTCGGGGCCAAAGTCAATTTTTACGCCGATTTTGGCCTTCTTGCCCGGTTTGACCAAGACCTCCCACTCCCGATCATTCAGCTGAGTCAGGAGAAATACCTCGATTTTGGCGCCGGTATCTCGTTTGCAACCGATCAGCCGGGCCGGTATCACTCTGGTATCATTGAATACCAGAGTGTCTCCCTCCGTTACATAGTCGAAGAGATCATAAAAATGACGATGCGTCAGCTCGCCGGTTTGACGGTCCATAACCAGCAAGCGGGAATAGTTCCGGGGATAAATTGGAGTCTGCGCGATGAGTTGTTGCGGCAAGTAGTAATCAAAATCAGACAGCAGCATAAAATAGCCTCGCTAGTACAATTTTTCAATCTTGCTATTTTGATAGTAATAGGTCAGTATGTCCTGGTAATAATTGCGCCTATTGCCAGCTTTCTCAGCCAGAGCCTTGGCGCCCCATTGGGACAATCCCACGCCATGTCCCTGGCCAAAACCGGTAATAATCACTTCATCCCGCCAGGAATCCTTAACGGTGTGAAGCATAGGAGCGGATTTAACGGCAGCCATTTTCCGGTTGTTTCCAGGTTGAATGTCTCTCTTTTGAAGTATGACGGTTCCGGGGGAAGCTGATGAAGAAAGAGTAACGTCAAACATGGTGCTGCTTAACCCCAGCATACTCCTGAGTTTATTGCCGTCTACTTTAACAGTGCCGGCGGAACCAATGAATTCCATCGTTTTAACCCGGCCGGACAGGCTTCGGTCAATCGAAGCCGAAGGCTGTTTTAAAGGAGACAATCGAATCGCCTTGAGAGTACCGACTTTATAACCTTGGGAACTCAGTTTATCTGTCAGGGCTTGAACGCTGATGCGTTTTTTCCAGGAGAAATTTTTCTGATCATGATCAAAGTCCGGAACTCCTTTCAAGTAAGGAGAAGAGCTTCCCCAGACATATTCGCTGTTTTCCGTATGGCCGCCGGAACTGGCATGGAAGTAAGCAGGAATTACTTTTCCCTGATAGGTTATCACTTGACCCCGGGTCTCATCCACTGCCTGATTGCCCCGGCTTTTTTCGACTCCCGCGCCGCCATAGACCTGGCAATGAACTGTGGGGCACACATCATAACCGTCATTCTTATGTTTATTCACATTATACAACCCATAGTTGCGGGCTGCCACTGCCTGAGCCTTGACGGCCTCCATCGGCCATTCCGTACTGATTTCCTTGGCGATCACACCGTATACATACTGCTCAAGGGGCAGATGCTCAATCACTGTCAGCCCGCTTTGCCCGACGGTAGGCTTGATTTGAATCCATCCCCGGTAACGATGCCGATTCACAATTAAAAACCGGCCTTTTTTATTTTCCGTCAGGCTTTGCTGCAGAAGCGCATCGTTTGCGGAGGAATTTCGCCGGGAACTGCGTCTGAATTTTCTCGAATCATCTTTGAAAGCAAGCTGAATGGACCTGACGGATATCGGCTTGTCATTGACCGTCAAAACCTGGCTTTTCATGCTGATCTTCACTGTTTCACGAGCCCGAAATGTGTGGATTTTTTGGCCGGAATCCGCCGCCACCAGCATAAAATCGCTTTCCGCCGAAACCAGGACCTGAGGCTGCCCTGACAGCAGCCCTACCCGAATCAAAGGTTCCTGACGCTTAGCGGCATAAAGCGGATCAGCCATGATTCCGCTAAAGAATGTAAACAATAGGACTAAAGTTACGTTCATGCAAAGTTTCTTCATTTACTCGCTCCTTCCGGTCGGCCTGTTATCGCCGAAAAAATAAATTCAGAAGAATAGTCAATATAATGCTTAGCAGCAAAGAGGTAACCAGCGGGAAATGAAAGCTGAAATTGCCTTTCTCCCAGTGAAAGTCTCCCGGCATCCGGCCGAAAGGAATCCACTTGCCGCCAAAGTGCATAATCGCTCCCGTTACCAGCAGCAAAACGCCGATCAGCATCAGGGTTTTGCCCCAAGAATCAAAGCCGAACAAACGAATCCCTCCTAATTGCTTTTGACCAGCTTGTAGTAGCGGTCTCTCTCACTGAAAATACAGCCGCAGTAAGGCTGACGATACAGCTCCATTTCCCGGCTGATGGCAACCCCTTCCTTCCAGCCAGTCCGAAAATCCACATAGTAAAAAGGCACTCCAGTCTCTGCCGCAACGGTTTCAGCGGTTTCCCGAATGATTTCATGCTGCTGATAGGGGCTAACCAGGAGAGTGGTGCTGAAATGGCTGAATCCGTTCTCCCGCGCATATTCAGCCGTGCGCCTCAGGCGCAGCCTGTAGCAAGCCCGGCACCTGCCGCCAGGCGAATCCAGCACCTGCTTGATATACTCTTCCAATGTATACTCTGGCTGAATAATCATAGACAAGTTTACCTTTTGAGCGTAAAGCTCCGCCGCCTCCAGCCGCCGGGCAAATTCCTTATAGGGATGGATGTTGGGATTATAAAAAAATCCTGTTACCTCAATGCCGGATTCCCGGATCTGCTTTACCGGATAGATGGAACAAGGCCCGCAGCACATATGCAAGAGCAAATTCATGATTCATCACCTATTCTTATTGCGAACTATATCTTTGGACTCTATTCCAGGCTGCTCAAAAGAGGGTTTCCTGGTCCCCCTGATACGGTACACCCATGTGAACATAAGCCGCCTTGGTGGCCACGCGCCCCCGGGGTGTACGCTGCAAAAATCCCAGTTGAATCAGAAAGGGTTCATACACATCTTCGATCGTATCAGTTTCTTCACTGATGGCGGCAGCCAGTGTGTCCAAACCCACAGGCCCGCCGCCGAATTTAGTGATAATCGTTATCAGAAGTCTCTGGTCAATCTTATCCAGACCGCAGGTGTCCACTTCCAGCAGGCCTAAGGCCTTTTGCGCCAACGATTCGGTGATGATCCCATCCCCGTCCACCTGGGCAAAATCCCGTACCCGTTTCAGGAGCCGGTTGGCAATACGCGGCGTACCCCGGGAACGTCTGGCGATTTCCCGTGCCCCATCGGCTTCAATTACAATATTTAGGATTTCCGCCGCTCGCTTGATAATATACTCCAGATCTTCGGTATGATAGTATTCCAGGCGGCAGATGACCCCGAATCGGTCCCTCAGCGGCGCTGTAAGCGCTCCAGCCCGGGTGGTGGCGCCCACCAGGGTGAATTGGGGCAAATCCAGCCGGATAGAGCGGGCGCTGGGGCCTTTGCCAATCATGATATCCAGGGCGTAATCCTCCATAGCCGAATAAAGCACCTCTTCCACATTTCGGCTGAGACGATGGATCTCATCAATGAATAATACGTCTTTCTCGTTCAAATTGGTTAACAGGGCAGCCAAATCGCCGCTGCGCTCAATAGCCGGCCCTGATGTAATGCGAAAATTCACGCCCAGTTCATTGGCAATAATATTGGCCAGGGTGGTTTTTCCCAGTCCCGGCGGTCCATACAGCAGCACATGATCCAATGCCTCGGACCGGGATAAAGCCGCCTGTACAAAAACCGATAAATTATTTTTCACCTGATCCTGCCCGATATATTCCTGCAACCGCCGCGGGCGAAGGCTGTATTGCCAGGAGTCGGCGTTTTGCTCCATACCGGCGACTAACCGTTCCTCACCGGTAACTAATCGTTCCTCCATGCCGTATTATTACCTCCTAGCTGCAAATTCTTTTAAGGCCAGCTTCACGGCCTGTTCCACACTCATGGCATCTCCCTGGTCAGCCGGCAGTTTTTTCAACACCGGCATGATTTCTTGCTGGGTATAGCCTAAAGCCAGGAGAGCCTGCAGCGCTTCCCGCTGGATATCCATCGAGCCGCCGCTGCCGACCGGAACTGCAGCCGGTAAAACGGCAGCCGCGGCACCGGGCAGACCAGCCACTTTATCTTTCAGTTCCAGGACCATCCGTTCAGCGGTTTTTTTGCCGATGCCGGACACCCGGGTCAGAGCGCTCAAATCCTGCTGCCCAATCGCCATAATAAACTGAGCCGGGTTCATCACCGAAAGGATGGCTAAGGCTGCCTTCGGACCAATGCCGGTAACCGACAGCAACAGCAGAAACACTTCATACTCCTGCTGCGTTAAAAACCCATAGAGCAACAGGGCATCTTCCCGTACATGCAAATGGGTAAACAATTGCACCTGGGCGCCTGTCGCCAGCTTTTCACGGCTGGAACCGGGGATGAAGACCCGGTAGCCTACTCCGTTTACTTCCAAATAACAATACTCCAGGCCAAGCATAGCAACCTTGCCTTGCAGATATCCAATCATAGTCCGCTCTCCTGCCAATTTCTCAGGTTATATGTATGCAATGTACAGACAGCCACAGCCAGGGCATCGGCCACATCATCGGGACGGGGGGCTTCCCGCAATGCTAACAGCCGCTGGACCATATAAGTCACTTGATCCTTGGTGGCCTTTCCGTATCCAACTACCGACTGTTTAACCTGCAGGGGCGTAGGCTCCAGAACCGGCAGTCCTGCCGCCGCTGCCGCCAGCAAAACGACCCCTCTGGCTTGTCCCACAGCCATAGCCGTTCGCACGTTTTTATTGAAAAAAAGCTGTTCGATCCCCATCACGTCTGGTTTATACTGCTGAATCACTTTTTCAATTCCCCTATGTACCTCAAGCAACCTATCCGCAGTTGAGCTGGCGGGACTGGTTAATACCGCGCCAAAGTCAACAGGCTTTAAGGCGCTGCCATCCAGTCTGACAACGCCATAGCCGCATATGGCAGTCCCCGGATCAATGCCCAATGCCAACATCCATTCTGCCTCCTTCTTCCTGTAACAGGATTTCGACGATAACTGCTGCAATTCCTACCATAAAAACACCTGAAGCCACTTAAGAAATATAAAAGACTGCCAGAACGAAAAAAGAGGAGTCTCTGCTCCTCTTTTCTGATATCCAGATAGGCCTTTTGCAACGGCCCCCTAAAAAGTTGTTGTAAAACTCATCTACAGCCTCGAATCTGGGACCGTTCAAAAAGGTTTAGATGCTAGGTCAGAGAAACGCTCGCGTTTCCGTACTAGCGAAGAACTCAAGAGACTTTTCGGCTCGGGAGAAGCACCCACTACTGCCACTTTCCCGAAAAGTTACGGATTCTGATGCAGCGCGACGAGGACGTGCGTGAGACTGTACGTTCGCAGGGTACGTCGAACGCACGCCCGCAGGAGGCTGAAGTGACGCAGATGGGCCTTTTTCAACGCTCCCCTAGCGGGATTGCATTCCTTCCAAGGTCTTCAGCATGTCCTCCTTTGACTGGACGACTATACCTCGCTGCAGTTCGGCAACATCATCCTGGGTCAAATGATTCACCGGAATTTTGGTAACTTCCTTGACAATGGGCTTTCGTCCGGGCAGGCCATAAAACACCGTAACATAACCGTCTTTTTGGCCGATAAATATATTGTTTGCGTGTTCCCGGCACATACTGTCAATCGTCAGGGTCATTCTTACTTCGCTTGCATCAAAATGATCTATATTCCAGCCTGTATAGACTTTTTGAAACTGTAACAGGTTCATACCAATCAGGCTGTCTGCCGGTTTGGTACGCGAAGATTCTTCGTCGCCGCATTTTGAGTATACAATTCTTTGGTAAATGTCTGTCTGGGGAAAAATTTTTACAGAGGCATCCTGCTTTACTAATTCGGTTTCCATCTCTTTTACAGAACTGCCATCGGAAAAAGAAAGACCCGGCAGGTAAAAATATGCCAATAACCCCACTATGAGAAGAATACCAAACAGCCAGACGAAGCGATATGGCATTTTAGGATGGAACAAATCAGACAACTCCTTTTGTTTGGTGTTTCTTTTCATTATTCCCGAAAAGAATACAATTTATACCAAGCCAAAAGATTTTTGCCTGCTGTTCCTCTTATTTACTCCAGCATATCATCCGGAACATCAAAGTTACCGTATACTTCCTGCACATCATCATGTTCTTCCAAAGCATCCACTAGTTTAATAAGCTTCGCGGCATCATCACCGGCCAGAGCAATGGTGGTTTGCGGCACCATCGTGATTTCTGACGAAGCCACGGTAATCTTGCTTGCTTCCAGCGCATTGTGCACCGCCTCAAACTGGTCCGGAGCGGTTATAATTTCAAAGGCTTCCTCATCTTCCGCGGAGAAATCTTCCGCGCCGGCATCCAAGACCAGCAGCATCAAGCTTTCTTCGTCAGCGGCGCTTTTTTCCACCCGGATGATTCCCTTTTGCGCAAACATCCAGGAAACACAGCCTGATTCACCCAGATTACCGCCGTGTTTGGAAAAAAGATGGCGGATGTCGGCTGCGGTCCGGTTGCGGTTATCCGTCATGATGTCCAGCATGATAGCCACACCGCCGGGGCCGTACCCTTCATAGAGAATTTCTTCATAACTGCTGCCGTCGAGAGCCCCGGCGCCTTTTTGAATCGCTCTCTGGATATTTTCTTTGGGAATATTATTTTCCCGGGCTTTTTGCAGAGCCAGTTTCAAACGCATATTGCCGGCCGGATCAGAACCGCCGTTTTTTACGGCAATCGTTATCTCCCGGCTGATCTTGGTGGTAACTTTCCCTTTGATGGCATCCATCTTGCCTTTTTTATGCTTTATATTGGCCCATTTTGAGTGTCCAGACATCAAAATCCCCTCTCAAACTGCATAATGATCAGGAAATATTGTAGCATATTTCGTTATCTTTGGCAAAAGCTAAAAACAGCTACTGATTCTTGTGCCAATGCGTCAATTGCTTCGTAACGGTTACAGCTTCCTGATTATCGGGAGCTGTTTTCCGGGCTGAAGCAGCAGCAAAATTATCCACCAGCCTGGTCGTAACCCTGGTATCAACTAAAGTGCCAGGCCCGCCGACGCAGCCGCCGATGCAAGCCATACCTTCCAGAAAGTTAGCGTCGATTTGTCCCTTTTCAAGCTGAGCAACAACATTTTTACAGTTTGCCAACCCTTCGCAGCGATAAGGCTTAAGCGATACATCCGGTGCCAGTTGGGCAGCCGTATCTGCAACCGCCTGCATGACTCCTCCGGTCCGGGCAAACATATAGCCGTCCCGTGAAGCTGATACCTGATATTCCCGTTCTTCCGTTTCGGCGATATTAATGCCTGCCCCGTCCAGCATCGCCGCCATTTCTTCAAAAGTCAAAACATAGTCAACCATATCTCGGTTTTGCCATCCCTCAGCTTTCTTAGCGATGCAGGGACCAAGGAAGACAACCACGGCAGAGGGATTCTCCTGTTTGATCATTTTAGCGGTGGCAATCATGGGTGAAACTGTTGTCGATACGTGAGTCAAGCTGTCGGGCAGATGCTTTTCAATCATGGTCACAAAAGCCGGACAACAAGATGTCGTCAGATATTTTTTCTTGGCCGGCACTGCCGCAACGAATTCTTTGGTCTCTTCCAGTGTGACTATATCTGCCCCCAGTGCCACCTCTCTGACTGCCTCAAATCCGAATTGAAGCAGAGCACTGGTCACTTGACCCGGTCTGACCTTCAGACCAAATTGGCCAATAAAAGCCGGCGCTATAATCGCATAGACTGGTTTTTGGGCCTTTATAGCTTGAATCACCTGTACAATGAAGCTCCGGTCGCTAATGGCTCCAAAGGGACAGGCAACTTTGCAGGAACCGCATTGCACGCATTTGCCGTAATCAATCGCAGCCCGCCGGTCCGCAGCGGCGCTGATGGCTTTAAGATCACAGGCCCGTTCACAGGGACGGCTGATCTCGATAATTGCCCCATAAGAACATGACTTTTTACACATACCGCATTCCACACATTGGGTTTTGTCAATATAAGCCCGATTCTGAACCACCATAATTGCCTTTTTAGGACAACTGTTGATACAGTTATGCGCCAAGCAGTTTCTACAGGCATCTGTCACCATAAATTTGTCAATCGGGCAACGATCACAGGCCTCGGGTAACACCCGGACCAGCGGACCTTCTTCCATATGACCTTCCAGGGACCGGCCGGCAGATACCTGAATATCCGAGGCGATCGGCTGACTTAGGGCCATATTGATTCTGTCGCGCAGCACTGCTCTTTCTTTATGCACGCAACAACGATACCTGGGCCCGTTTTCGGTAACAACTGTACGCAGTATCTCATCCACATTGGCTTCTAATTCTCCCGCCAAAGTCATTCTGGTGATTTCAGCCCATACTTTCCGTTGGATTTTAATGACTTCCGTTACTTGCGACATGATTAACTCCTCCTTTGTCAAAACCATTCCAGTGTTACTTGCTTTCCTTTTATTTCTAATATAGTGCGCAATTTTTCCAGTACCTGAGTCTTGATGTTCATCTTCTGGGGAAAATGCGGATTCTGATGCGCCGGATTTACAGCTGTTCCTGCAAAAACCTGAATAATATCTGCCTGCAGCAGCAAGTTCGCCAATAAAGAGGCCCCATCTTTAGCCGAACTCCCTCGGTTGCCTTGGGCATCTCTAATCCGTTCCACTGTGGCATTTAAAGTCAGGACACCTTCCGTAACCAAATCAATCCCCTCGATGAAACCAATCGGCGGAATCTGCGGGTCATAATAAGAAGTATCCACACGCAATGGCCTATGGATCACTTTGCTGATGATGGCAGCCGTCGTCCCCCCCGCGGCAATTTTAACTCCCGGCTGACGCATCAGGCGTTTCACCACTTTTTCGTCTAAGGCTGCATCAGACGGCGGGCCTGTAAATAAGGTCAGGTACCGGGGCTGGCGCAATCTGATCGCGGCGGCTGTGGAGTCATCACCCGGCTTTCCTAAATAATAGCCTTCACAGCACTGCATAATTTTCTGCACAATACCTTCCGGATCCGGGGTTCCCCAACACTCGCTTTCAAGATAGTGAGCAATCCCATCCCAATTCCAGCCAAGTTTCAGCAAGCCTCCGATGCCGGCATGTATGACGCCGTCACTTACCAATACTATTATATCATCTGTTTGCAATAGCAGTTGACCTATATTAACTACTTTGTTTCCAATCAATTTGACCTGGGTGGGAAAAGGCGATACCCGACCGTTACGCAACAAATAGGCAGAAGGGCTATCGAATTCGACCACGGTAGCCTGTCCCTGATTTGTCACTTCTACAATTTGGAAGGTGGAATAGGCAATTTTTCTTTGGCTGCATACCGGCAGCGTTTCGGTAATCGTGTTTACTACTTCATCAAGCGGTATCCCCCGCTTCAACATGGAACAGGCAATCTTGGTCGTCAAAGTTGCCAGTATATTTGCTTTAACGCCGCTGCCCAAGCCATCGGAAAGCACAATAATCGTAGAATCTGCCGTGCGCGCAATTTCCAGTTTATCGCCGCACAGCTCTTCACCGACTTTGGATAGCTGGGCCACGCCGATTTCTGCATGCAACGGGTTCACTATCTTACTCCTTTTTCTTTTAATATAGAAATTAATTCTAAAAGAGTGGACTTGGTTTCAGCCGTAGTTTCGCCCAATAACCCGGCGATTTCCTGCGCTACATGCATTTGCCGGTTAATGATCTGCTTCGCTCGTTCTACCGTTTCCTGTTTCATCTCTTCCAATTCCCGGTTTCGCCTTTCCTGACCGGTGACATCGGAAAATATCAAGAAAATCAAGTTGTGTTCCGGCACAGGGACAATCATTTCCTCGGTAATTAATCCATATTCCGGGAATTCAACCCGCCGTCCCCCTACCTTGTTTCCTGTCTGCATAGCGCTCAAAACATCCGCACAATCCATATAGTCGGTTAAGCTCCGTCCTTTCATAAGGTCCTGCCGCCTGCCGAACATGCCTGCGGCCGAAGGGTTAAAAGACTGGACTGTCAATCGTTCATCCAAAACAATGATCGCATTCAGTGAATTATCAACGATAATATTGGCAAAGGACTCGGCTTTTGAACGCATATAGGGCACACAAGTGTCAATGCTGCTCATCCCCTGACAGATGGCGATAGCATTGTCGCGGCAGGAATTATAACCGCAAGCGCCGCAATTTTTTTCATCGGCTTTTGTAAGTTTCCCCGATTGCTGCATGACTTCCCGTATCTGACTTTCAGCGGGGGACACATAGTCAAGGGGGATTGCCTGATGCTGGCGTGTAAAATCCAAGCTGTCCGATACAGGATTTCGCTGTTTCAGCCCATTGTCCTTGACAAATTTCGCCACCTGGACCCGTTTGGCGGCAATTGACTGGGCATTGCCGCAGGCCGGTCCGTTAATACAGCCGCCGTCACACGCCAATGCTTCAATAAATCGCGGCGAGACCTCGCCATGGGCAAGACTGGAAAATACCGACATACACTGCCGAATCCCATCCACCGCAATCATTTCAGTATCAGTGGTCTCACAATCGACAAAAGATTTCAGTATCCCCCCGGTGATCGGGAAATACCGTGCATTGGCAAAAGCCCTCCGGTCAAAAGTATCCGTCTGCGTCACGCCGCCACCATGACGCAGCCACTCGTTCAATTGTTCAAATGTAATGACGGCGTCAATTGGCGATCCATCTTTACTGCCTTCATCAATCTTGGCAATACATGGGCCGGCAAATACAACAAAACTATCGTCCCCATACCTCTCCCTCAGAAGCTTGCCATGGGCAATCATCGGTGAAACAACCGGTGCTAAGTTAGAGACTAGTTCAGGATAATATTTTTCGATGAGATTGACGATAACCGGGCAACAAGCTGATATCAGCGTTTGGTCCCTTGTTTCTAAAGAAGAACGATAGAAAGAGGAGACGACTTCGGCTCCGACCGCTGTTTCCTCAATCACCGCTGCCCCCAGTCTTCTCAATGCTGCCAACAACTGCCCGGGAGAATACTCCGGAAAGGAAGCGATAAAAGAGGGAGCCAAGCTCACTAGAACCCGCTTCCCGGCGGCAATCGCTTCTTTAACGGCAGCAACCTGATCGTTCACCTGCTTAGCATGCTGCGGGCATTCCACAACACACTCCCCGCAAAGAATACACCGGTCATCGATTAATCTGGCCTGCCCTTTCTCTATGGCGATCGCCTTCACTGGACAGGAACGTACACAACGGTGGCAATCTTTGCAATTTACCTTTTGCGTAGTGATTGGCTTCATGTACCGTCACGCCCCAGTACTTTTTCAGCAAAAAGGTCATAGACCTTCTCCTGAGAAACATTTGTTATAATTTCGTTCCCGATTTTAATGACGACGCCTTCTGTGCAGTACCCCTGGCAGAAATTCCCTTCTAAATCCACAGCCCCCTGTACCTGATACTTATCAATCAACGCAATAAAGGCGTTCAGAACTCCATGGGCGCCACGCAAATGACAGGCACTGCCAACACAAATGGATATTCTAATCATTGCCGCACCTCGTCTAAAGTAATTGTGATTTTTTTCACTTCTTTTTTGAGCTACGCTAATTGTACTGTATCAGATAAAAACCTGCAATAACTATTTTTTTGCCAAAAGCAAAGCCCCCACTGTTAAAAGCGGGAGCCCTTAGAATTTAGAATCACCCGATTAAAGTCTGAATTTCTCGATGGCATCTTCCAAATGAGTTGCAGAGTCGGCCAGTTCCTTAGCTGCCCGCGCTATTTCCTCCATGGAGGCAGTGATTTCCTCAGCAGCAGCGGCAGTACCTTCCGCATTGGAACTGGATTGTTTAGCAATCTCAGCAATAGACTCGGTACTGGTGAGAACCTGTTTCGTATCGCCAACCTGCTTAATAACCGCCAAATCAATTTCTTTAATCGCCTGTACGCTGCTGTTGACTTGAGCCAGTATGCCCGTCAAAGTATCGCCAGCCAGTTGAATGACCTCTACACCCTGGCTTACCTTTAAACTACCGGTCTCCATTGCATCAATAGTCTGTCCGGTCTGTTCCCTGATCTCATAGATGATCTGAGAAATCCGGCGGGCGGCCTGCTCGGACTGCTCGGCTAATTTTCTCACCTCGTCCGCAACTACTGCAAAGCCGCGTCCTTGGTCTCCCGCTCGGGCCGCTTCAATGGCCGCATTTAAAGCCAACAAATTCGTTTGGCCGGCAATGCCGGTAATCACATCCACAATTTGCCCAATCTGAGTACTTTTTTCGCCTAAACTGCTAACAGCCCTCGAAGTGTTTAAAGTTACCTCTTTTATTTCATTGATATTACTTACAGCACTGCCAGTAGCAGCTTCCCCGCTTTGCGCCGCCTTAGCCATTTCCTGAGAAATTCCCGAAGCAAAACGCGCTTTTTCCGCAACAAGCTGCGCCGTATGATTAAGATCAGTCACGATCCCGACTGTAGTGACCACCTCTTGGGTTTGCTTGTGAGAATCTTCCACGAAATCCGTAATTGTACCGGTAATTTGTACAATAGCCTTTTCGGCTTGCGCCGACGTGGCTGAAAGTTCTTGAGCCGATGCGGCCACACGTTCAGCTGTGCCGGCAATCTGACGGATCAAATCCCGCAGATTATGTGCCATCTGATTAAATGATGCAGCCAACTGCCCGATCTCGTCACCAGACTGAACATCTACCACCACACTTAAATCGCCGCGGGATATTCTACCTATAGCATCAACCAATTTGGTCACTGGCTTGGTAAAAAAACCTGCCGCCAGCACTCCCATCACAGCTGCTACCAGAATGGCTGCTACCGATATGGCAATGCCTGTCCACATGATCCAATTGGCGCCAGCCATGGCTTCTTTCATGGATTGCTGCACAACCAACCCCCAACGGGACATTGGCACAAAACTATATCCGGCTAATTTTTCTTCTCCCTGCCACTGATAACTGACCACGCCAATCTGACCCTTAATCGCTCGTGAAACAGCTTCTAGCGCCGTTAAATCCTCTTGTTTTTCCACCAGGGCTGCATCCGGATGCGCCAATGCCTTGCCCTGGCGGTCTACTAGAAAGGCGTAGCCTGTTTCGCCGATTTTTGTTTGCCCTATGCGATTGCTCAGATAATTTAAATCAACAACCCCCAACAAGACCCCTTTTAAGCTATTGGAAGAATCCCTTAACGGCACGGCAAGGATAATGGACATCAATCCCGTACCTTTAGCCTTAACCACATCTGAAATCACAAAATTGGCGCCGCTTACAATTTCCCGGAAGTAATCCCGGTCATCTATTTTAGCCAGCTGCCCCACAGTGCGGACAGTCTGAACGCCCCTGGAATCGGCAACAATCAGCGAGGTCATATCCGCATACTGATTGGCCACATTACGCAACACAGGCAATTGCTGCGCCGGATCCATCGATTGGATCGCCGGATTTTGAGACATAATCAATAACAGTTTGATTTTCGCATCCAGCATCTGATCGACCTCACCGGCCAGGGCAATAGCAGTCCGATGATTGGCCTCAAAAGTCTCATCGCGCAAAGATGAGTGGCTGAACCAGGATGTAATCAATGTCGTAGCCAATAGCGGCACAGCGGTAATCAGTATGAAAAACAGAGTCAACTTAGTTCGCATACGCATATTCGACAATCGCATCAATATCCCCCCGCCTCCACTGATTGATAAAAACATACATTAACACCATATATTAGAATCATTATATATTAATTTTTCCAACACAACAACATGTAAATGTTTATAATACAATATTTGACCGGATCCCTTATGTAATTTTTTAAGTTTTATCAAATGATAAAGATTTTTGACGAATTCAGTCGAATGATCCCAAAAGACGCCCAAAGGCTCCTTTTGTCAGGTTTAATCAATTATTATAAAACACGATTAACAGTATAGGTATCGAAAATTTAAGGAGGTATATAAGATGCAAGGTTCTAAGGTTATCGACTTATTGCTGAGAGAGTACGAAAGAATAACCAATATTGAGCAGATGTACAACAATAAATTAAAACAAATGAACGAAGCTGATTTCAATTTTCCTAATATCCGGCATATCGTAGAACGACTGGCATATGACAAGCTATTTATTGAAAAAACTTTCGCAGCCAACGGATTAAATCTGGATATGCTTCTCAGCCAGGCAAAGTAGGCGCTCCTGCTATAAATTCACAAAAAACCGACTTTGCCAAAAGCCGGTTTTTTTTAGATATAATTAATCATTTTCGCCACAGAGTTCAATTATGGTTAAAAATAAACAAACGGCGCCTGATTTTTTATCAAACGCCGCTTACTTGCTGGTGCCGAAGGCCGGACTCGAACCGGCACGTGGGGTGACCACGCTTGATTTTGAGTCAAGTGCGTCTGCCAATTCCGCCACTTCGGCATATTCATGATCCTATTGGACAAAGAGTATTTTATCATCCCCGCAACTAAAAGTCAACCAGTTTTAAAAAATAAACGTTGGAGCAGACGCAGGAAATGGGCCTTGATTCGTAAAACTATTCAGGTATCTAAAGCTAAAGGAGACTTAAGGAATGCCCAGCAAAACAATCAACGGTCACGCCATTGATTATACCGTCATAATCAGTACCAGACGAACGAGTTCAGCCCGTCTGAAAATAACTTCATCCACCACACTGGAGATTACCATCCCCAGCAATTATGATGCAAAAAAAATCGATCATCTGCTCATCCAAAAGAGTGCCTGGATTTCACGTACCACCGAACGCTTAAAGGGTTGTGAAGCTGCGGCGGGTCAGCTGATACAGCCGGGAATGGAGTTACCTCTTCACGGTCAGATGCACCAAGTAGTCCTGCATGAATCCACTCACCATCCAGGCATTACCTTGGCGGATAATCAAAGAATTCTCCTACGGCATCAGCCGGGCCAAACGGGTCAGGATGTTCTGAAAAAGATTCTGGTAATTTGGTATCGGCGTATGGCGTACCAGACTCTGCGGGAAAAAACAGAATATTGGGGCGGGATTATCGGCGCCCGCCCCAATAAAATAACCATCCGTGACCCCAAAACCCGCTGGGGCAGCTGCTCCGCAAGGGCGGCTATCAGCTACAGTTGGCGTATCATCATGGCGCCGGAATGTGTTATTGATTATCTGGTGGTTCACGAACTCTGCCACCTGCGAATTCCGAATCATTCCACCCAATACTGGGCTTTTTTAGCCCGCTATATTCCTGATTATGAGGAACAGAGGCGCTGGCTCAAGCAAAACGGACATCTGATCATGAGTCTTTTGGGCAAATAATGTAGACTTTTTCCCGATTATGCCTGACGGCAGGAAATATCGCTTACCGAAAGAATACAGTTAACGAACTATCTAATAATACTTTAATGTTGTACTTGGAGGAATACCGGCATGAAATACAAATTGCTTATTGTGACTGCCCTTCTGACCATAATGACCTTTTTCGGAGCCAGCGCTGTTGCCGTTCCTGTTGCCAGTGCCGGAACCATCACTGTTCAGGGAAACAGTCAAATCGAAGTCCTGACTGACCAGGCTTCTATTGGTATCGGCGTTGTCACCACCGGAAAAACAGCCGAGGACGCCCAGACAGAAAATGCCCGCCTAGCCGCCACAGTACAACAAAAACTATTGGATATGGGAATTGCAAAAGACAAACTGCGCACCGTGCAATACGCAGTTTCCCCCATACACACGGAACAGGGTAAAGAAAACAAGGTTCCGATGATCGCCGGCTATCGTGTCAGCCACACCGTTATTGCTGTTGTAAATGACATGAATCAAATCGGCGCCATTATTGACGGCTCTTTCTCCGCCGGCGCCAATCAAATTGTGGACTTGAATTTCAGCCGCAGCGACGATGCCCAGCTAAAACGCCAGGTATTGCAGGCCGCCCTCCGGGATGCTAAAGGTAAGGCCGAAGCATTGGCAACAGCCCTCGGTAAAAAACTGGGTAAAGTAGTATCCATCCAGGAAGGAGGGGTCTCAGTGCAAGTTCCCGAATACCAGCACCGCTATCTCCTCAAAGCCGACGGGATTCCCACGACCCCCATCTTGCCCGGTTCCATACAAATATCCGCTTCCGTCGTGATTGTATTTGAAATCGAATAATCAATCCGCTCAGAAAAAACTCCCGGCCAGTCTAGACTGGCCGGGAGTTTTCCATTTTGTAATGCCGGTTTAAATTACCGAATCATCAAGAATGAAACTGCCGAATGCGCCTGCCAATAACTAAAGCCAGCAAGCCCCCGGCAATTGCCGTCACAAGCTGAGGCCAGCTCATGACAAAAATGATCATCGCCGCCTGTTTTGCCGCCAGTCCTGTCAGAGGGACCAGCCAGGCAAAGGCAAAGTACAGGGAGGCCGCTTTCAGCATGGCTGCTATAATTACTGCCGGCAGATTGCCCCGCCGGAAAATTTTATAAAAGGATCCGGCATAAATCATATTTCCCACGGCCACCGGAATGATAAACAGCGGCAATAGCAATAGCTGCTGAAAATAAGCAACAACCGGGGTCAATACCCCGACAATCATGCCCGGCCATACACCAGCCGTTCGAACCGCTACAATGATTGTAGCATTTACCAAAGTACCGATCAAAACGGTGGAAAAGAACACCGGCACAGGCAGGTAAAAACGCAGCGACTGGAACAAAAGAGCCAGCGCAAGCAGCAATGCCGTTCTGGTCAAAATTCGATAAGCCATCGTCAACGGTCTCCTTTATTTATGCCACTTATATCGCATATTGGGGCGCCGTGGCCCCCGACGCTTCCATAACAACCACATGACAATCGCCAAAGAGATTAATGTACCAAACAAACCGCTGATCCAGCCCAGATCAACTAATATATTAATAAATGTCAGTCCGCTCAAAAAGATCATGCTGGTCTTCATATCCACATAGGGATAACGCCGTAACACCAAATAACAAATACCGAGAGTAACCAAATCAATTACAACCCAAACAAGCCGGTTCAAAAAAACATATTTGATCACGCTGCTGCCTAACATGACCACAATTAATTCCAGCCAAACCTGACTCACGATATTAGCCTCCCTGCAAGTTGCTTTAAGACGATTTTATAATGCCTATTTTACATTCTGTCATTTGCCGTTCACTCAAAAAAATATATTACAAAAAGCTATCTGTATTATATTTTTAAAAATTTTTGCACATACTGAATAATAACAAAGAAAAAGGAGTGAATGCCATGGATTTTTCATTTACGCTATTTCAGCCCCGAAAAGAACGCATTGCAAAAGATACACCTTCAGTCACAGTGAGTCCCAACGGCCGCATCGTATTTAACAAAAAGGCTGCAGAACTGTTAGCAAATCAACAGTTCTGCATGCTCGGCTATGATCAGCAAAATCATGCTCTGGGGATACTCCCCTTATCCGAAGGGAATACCAATTCGTTCCCAGTGCGTTATGCGGCCAAAGGCGCCTATATCGGGGCCAAAAAATTCTTCCGACACTTTTCCATTCTTCCCGCCGGAGCGCTGGAGCAAAGTCCGGTTCAGGTCGAGCAGTACATAGCCATTAAAATGTAGGGGAGCGTTGAAAAAGGCCCATCTGCGTCACTTCAGCCTCCTGCGGGCGGGCGTTCGACGTACCCCCGAACGTACAGTCTCACGCCCGTCCTCGTCGCGCTGCATCAGAATCCGTAACTTTTCGGGAAAGTGGCAGTAGTGGGTGCTTTCTCCCGAGCCGAAAAGTCTCTTGAATTCTTCGCTAGTACGGAAACGCGAGCGTTTCTCTGACCTAGCATCTGAACCTTTTTGAACGCTCCCTGTTTCGAGGCCGCAGATGAGACTGGCAACAAAACTCCCCACTAGAGTAGAGCAAGTTTAAATAGCCTGCTTTACTCTTTTTCTTTTATTAATTACGTTGACATTCGATGTCAATCAATTTGTTGAAAGCTTGCTGCAGCTTGCGGGTAACTGCTCCGACCTGACCGTTGGCAACGGGATTGTTGTCCATGGTGACAACTGGCACAATTTCGGTATTAGTGCCGCAGACAAACGCCTCATCGGCGCCGCCGGCAAAGGATGTGTTAAACGCTTTCTCGATAACTGGCAATCCCAGTTCCGGCGCTATCTTTTCCACAATCAGCGTGCGGGTAACGCCTTTCAAAATAAGATTTCCCAGAGGATGGGTCCAAAGCACCCCGTCTTTTACAATCATGAAATTGCTGCTGGAGCCCTCAGTAATAACACCGTCCCGGATCATAACCGCCTCAAAACATCCTGCCTCTTTAGCCTTTTGCTTGGCCATAAGATTGCCCAGCAAATTCAGGGATTTTATATCGCAGCGCAGCCATCGTTCATCCGGGGCAAAGAGAATTTTAGCCCCGGTTTCCCGCAAAGAGGCATTGGCGGAACCAGCGGGACGGATGGACATGGTCAGTTTGGGCACAACGTTTTCAGGGAAGTTATGAGCCCGCGGCGCTACTCCCCGGGTAATTTGCAGGTAAACACCGCCGTCTTTAATGCCGCTTTCGGCAATAAGCAACTGATGAAACTGCTGTAATTCTTCCGCAGTCCAGACAGCGGGTATTCTGAGCTCGCGCAGCGACCGGTACAGGCGTTCCCTATGCTGTGCAAACGCAAACAATCTGCCGTTATAGACCTTGGTCACCTCATAGACCCCATCCCCAAACTGGTAACCCCTGTCTTCCATGGATATTATTGGTTCATCCAAGCTAACGATCATTCCATCCACTAATCCTAGTGGTTTCATAGTATACCCCCCTTAAAAAATTCATATCGCATCATCCAGCTTTAGTGTTTTAGAATCTAAAAACACCATGCGATTGATATCCGTTTCGGAAAAAAGCAGCGGGTCCATCAGAGGCAAATCTGCCGGCAGCTTTTTTTTCGGGAGAAGTCCACGAGTTTGTTTCCAGTAGAGCAATAAAAGCTGAAAAAATTTTTTAGCCGATTTACAGCTGATAGCCCGTGCAGGATCTCCGCTCCAATATTGATAAAATTCTCCCGCCACATCATAGATCGTCGCCAGCATTTGCTGTCTGGCGGCAAAATTGAAAAGGCTGATGCATTCTTTTACCAAAATAAACAAGGCCTTTTGACGGAACGCACTGCGTACATTCTCACCAAATTTCAATTCGGCCAATAAAAATTTTCGTCCGGCATCCAATAAGGGATAAATTAAAGGAAAGGCTTGCTGACTACCACTCTGATCCACGGCCAACTTAGCCAGTTTGGCGGCGCAGCTTACCGCCAGAGTCCAGTTCGCAACATTTTCGGTTCTCTTGCCTAACTCCAGGATATGCCCAACCACCGCGGCGGCCAGCTTGCTTTTGGGGTTCAAGCTTACCACGCCGGCTAAATTGTGCCATTCCCGCAGCAGCCGCTCAATGGATTCATCTTGCAATGCCCTGCGGTCAGCCAAGTGCAAGACAAAATCCGCTAAGACCGCAAACAGCGTCTCATTATCCGTCTGCAGGATACGATGCATCCAGACGGATAATGCGGCCAGAATTTCATCGACAATAATGCTGTGGGGTTTAGCAATGACAAAGACGGCAAAGCGAGTTGTCATTTCCCGAAAAAACTCTGTATCCTGCCGCCTGAGAGCATAACCGCCAAGGACCTTTAAAGACCGTATTACGGCAATGACACTGTCCGGCCTATGGGTGGTCCACTCAACTTTTTCCAGCATAGCAAACAGTATTTCCGCCGCCTTAGTTGCCAGAAACGGCTGCTTTTCCCGGGCAGCGACAGTACCGATCACCAACAGCTGCTCTGCGGCCATAACCGATGACTCCACGGGTAAACGGCGCAGCATATTGCGATACGCGTCCAGCAAAGCTGCCGCCAGATCTGTCTTTTCCTGGCGTACCAAACTCACAGCCAGTGTCATTAAATGGATGGGCTCATCCGGACGAATGCACCCCTCGCCGTAAGCCAATTTAAGAAGATCAAGCAATTTATAAGTTTCTGCTACGTCATTCGTAATGAGACTATCCTGAATCAATTGGTAAATCCGGCGCAAAAAGGAGGTTTCCCCTTTTGCGTCTCTTGGCTGCTGTCGGGCAAGTTTATCGAGTTTTTTGGCCAGGGAACGGGCTTGCCATGATAATTGCCGGGAGCGGCGCCAGAAAGAGAAAACTGCATACCCCAACACGATAATAACCAATAACCACCAATACCTCATAGTTGTCCTCCGCTCAACGGCTCAAGCTCACATTATCTGGCGTTAATCTCACCTTGATACAACAGGCCACGCGCTGCATCAACCGTAACAACAGTTCCGTCAGCTAACTTTTCTACAACGCCCGTAACCCCGACCAATACCGGCAGTCCATAACTGACGCCAACAATGGCCGCATTGGATGTCAAACCGCCCTCCTCGGCCACAATGGCCGCAGCCTGAGCCGCGTAAGGGGCAGTTTCTTCATCCACACTGGCAATCACCAGTATATCTCCTGGCCGGAAGTTTTGTTTGATCTCCGCCAAGGAATGAACAACGCAAACTTTACCGGTGACGGCCTTCTGTCCAATACCGGTGCCGCGCATCAGTACATTGGCCACTACATGAACCCGGATCAGATTGGTGGTGCCGGATGTTCCTATCGGCACACCGGCAGTGATGACCACCAGATCGCCTTCCTTTACCTCACCGGTAGCAATTGCACCGCTAACCGAATTGGTCAGCATTTCATCCGTATTTTTCGAGCTGCTGCCCAATACCGGATGGACACCCCATAAAAGCAGCATACGGCGTACAGTCTTAGCATGAGGAGTCACTGCTACAATCGAAGCTTGGGGGCGGTATTTGGAAACCATGCGGGCCGTATAGCCTGATTCCGTAGATGTAATAACCGCTGCGGCCCCCAGATTTTGGGCAATTTGAACGGTAGCATGACTGATGGCGTCGGTAGTGGAATGCTCACAAACCATTCCTTTAGTTAGTAATATTTCATTGTAATTCAACGCTGCCTCTGTCCGGACCGCGATCCTGGCCATAGTTTCCACCGCTTCCACCGGATAAGAGCCGGAAGCGGTTTCGCCGCTCAGCATAATGGCATCCGATCCGTCCATGATCGCATTGGCAATGTCGCTGGCTTCCGCCCGGGTGGGCCGGGGATTGGCAAGCATGGACTCCAGCATTTGCGTGGCAGTGATGACCGGCTTGCCGGCCTTATTGGCCTTGGCAATCAACATTTTTTGCACCAGCGGCACATCTTCAGTGGGGATTTCTACGCCCAAATCGCCGCGGGCTACCATAATTCCATCCACAACATTCAAAATCTCATCAATGTTTTTTACACCTTCGGCATTTTCGATCTTGGCGATAATCTCCATGGTCGCGCCGGATTCTTCCAATATTCTGCGGATCGCCAGCACATCGGCCGCCCGTTGGATGAAGGAAGCAGCGATATAGTCCATATCCTGCTCAATGCCAAAAAGAATATCTGCAACATCTTGCGGCGATATAGGCGGCAAACTGACTCCTACTCCCGGCGCAGCCACCCGCTTATTATCACTGATGGGACCGCCGTTTTGCACACGTGTGATAATATCGTCCCCGTCAATCCGTTCGACCACCAGGCCAATCAAGCCATCCGACAATAAGATGATATTGCCTGGCGCCACCTCACGCGGCAACAGCTTATGGTTTACCGATACGATTTCAGCCGTTCCAGGTATATCTCTGGCTGTTAAAATAAATTGCTGCCCTTTTTCTAAGTTCACCTTCCCCTCAGCAAATTTGCCCAGGCGCATCTCAGGCCCTTTGGTATCCAGCATCAAGCCAATCGGCCTGTTTAAGCTGGCTGCCGCACTGCGGACCATAGCGATTCTCTGGGCATGATCTTCATGCTTGCCGTGAGAAAAATTAAATCGGGCTACATTCATTCCCGCTTGCATCATTCTCTCTAAAATGCCGGGCTTATCCGTACTGGGTCCAACGGTACAAACAATTTTCGATTTTTTGTTCAAGCGGATCATCTCCTAATATTCAGTAAATCTACAACGAAAATCATACCCCAGTGATATTGTGGCACAAAACGGAGGTTGCTTCTTCGGCCTCAGATTCTAAAACAAGTATTTCGTATAATCCGTCACCCAGCATGGAAACACCGGCAGGTCTGGAGTCCGCCAATATCCCTTCCCGACACAATAATTTCTTGATATTGTCCGATTGTAACCGATTGGCTGCAATATAAACGACTGTCCACATTGCGCAACCCCCCGCGATGTATTTATTCAAATGCTCCGGTAAACTCCTGCCAGCTTTTCAAATACTAACCCATTTGACAGAAAGAATAAAAAATCCTTTTTTATTGCCGGCCGGTTACCAGGGGCAAGCAGCCGGCACCTTAAATCCATTTACTTTATCAGTGGCAAAATCGCTTTAAACTCCTTGCCTTCCGCCCGTTCCAACCATTCGTACAAAGCGATCTCACTGCTGCTGATAATCGCTCCCGCCTGACGCATCTTCTCGATGCCAATCTCTTTATTCTGCGGGCTGCGGGAACCTACCGCATCTGTCACAATATGTACATTATAACCCCGTTTTAAAGCGTCTAAAGCGGTTTGGTTCACACAAATATGAGCTTCAATGCCGACGATCACCAAGGATTTTGCCGCCGCTGCATTGAGTTTCGCTTCAAATCCCGCTGTCGCAAAGCAGCTGAAGGTCGTTTTCTCCAAAGGCTGCCATGGTTCAATCAGTGAGGCAATGTCGCCGTGAGTCGGCCCCAAACCGCGGGGATACTGCTCGGTGACTACAATAGGCACATTGAGGATCTTGGCGAACTTAACCATATTCACTGTGGCGGACAAAACAGACTCCCAGTCATAAATTGCCGGCAGCAATTTTTCCTGAACATCGATCACCACCAGGGCACTGTATCCTCTATCCAGTTTAAAAGCATGTCCCATATTTATATCAACCTCGCTTTTTTATTTTTCCTTATATTGTACCATATACCAGAAAATAAACAAAACTCCTGCAGGGAGACTGTTGAAAAAGAATCATCTGCGTCCCGGAAAATTTAAAAGGCGCCTGCGGTGGCAGACGCCTTTGCCGGAATAAACTACTTGCCGGTAAATTTGGCCGGCCGCTTTTCCACAAAAGCGGCCATGCCTTCTTTTTGATCGCCGGTAGCGAAGCACAGACCGAATACTTCGGCCTCATAGGCAACGCCGGAATCCAGATCCACATCAAGCCCTTCATTAACGGCCGCTTTGCAAACCTGAACCGCCACCGGCGCCCTCGACATTATTTTTTGCGCCAGGGCTTTGGCCGCATTCAACAGTTCTTCAGGCGCCGTCACTTTATTCACCAGGCCGATGCGATAAGCCTCCTGGGCATCAATCAGATCTCCGGTAAACAATAGTTCCTTGGCGCGGCCTTTTCCTACCAGCCGGGACAAACGCTGGGTACCGCCGAATCCGGGCGTAATCCCCAAAGAAACTTCCGGCTGGCCGAATTTCGCCTTTTCGGAGGCAATCCGTATATCACAAGCCATAGCCAGCTCGCAGCCACCGCCGAGAGCAAAACCGTTTACAGCGGCAATCACCGGTTGGGGCAGCTTTTCAATCTTATCGAAAGTAGCCTGCCCGAATTTTCCCCAGTTGCGGCCTTCCACCGCTGACATAGGCTGCATTTCGGTAATATCCGCTCCCGCTACAAACGACTTTTCGCCGCTGCCGGTAATGATGACCACTTGCACGGTCGGATCAGCGGCAATCTGATCCATTAGATGGCTGATTTCTTTCATGAGGGCGGCGTTCAGCGCATTCAGCGCTTTGGGGCGGTTCAAGGTTACAAATCCAATTCCCCCGTCTTTTTCATACAAGAGATTACTGTACTCCATTGCCCTTTCCCTCCTATTTTATTTACTGTAGTCGTAGAAGCCTCTGCCGGTTTTGCGGCCCAGATATCCGGCCTGAACCATCTTCTTCAATAACGGGCAGGGACGATATTTGGGATCGCCATAACCCTGATATAAAACTTCCATAATATAGAGAATGGTGTCATTGCCGATCAGGTCGGACAAAGCCAAAGGTCCCATAGGATGATTAAAGCCCAGCTTGGCCACTGTATCAATATCCTCAGCACTGGCTACGCCTTCCATCAGAGCAAAAACCGCTTCATTAATCATCGGTATCATGATCCGGTTGCCGACAAATCCGGGGAAGTCGGAAACCTTGACCGGTGTTTTCCCTAATTTTTCAGCAAAAGCTCTCACAGCTTCATAGGTCTCGGTGCCGGTGGCCAATCCGTTGATGATTTCGACTAATTTCATAACCGGCGCCGGATTGAAAAAATGCATGCCGATGATTTTGTCCGGGCGTTTGGTGGTGGCTGCCACAGCGGTTATCGGCAAAGATGAGGTATTGGTTGCCAGGATGGTGTGGGGCGGGCAGAGCTTATCTAATGTTTGGAAAATATCCCGCTTAATATCCATATTTTCCACGGCCGCTTCCACAACCAGATCCACGTTGCAAGAATCTGCTGTGAAGTCCACCACGCCGCTGATCCGTTTCATGGCGGCTTCTTTTTCCTCAGCGGTCAGCTTGCCTTTTTCCACTGATTTAGCCAAATTTTTTTCAATGCCGGCGATTCCTTTTTGAACGAATTCTTCTTTAATATCGCGCAGTACTACTTCCACACCGTTCTGAGCCATAATCTGAGCGATGCCGCTTCCCATTTGGCCGGCTCCGACGATGAGCACCCGTTTAAATTCCATGTGATACCCCTCCTCATTATGTGAATAGTATGATTATACAGGAAAGCCTTCCTCGCAACGAACCGCTTTCGCCGCGAGGAAAGGCTTTATGCATTACTTCTTCATTACAGTGGCTTTACCGTCAGTAACCACGACTCCTGCTTGATTTGTGACGGTAGTTTTTAAAATCAGCCGGTTCTTGCCTTCGATTTTCTCGATCACTTCAACAGTCGCCGTTACTGTATCGCCAATCTTGACCGGCGCTTTGAACGCAAGTTCCTGTCCCAGATAAATGGTATTGGCTCCCGGCAGGGTAGTACCCAGTACGGCGGAAATGAATCCCGCCGATAACATGCCATGGGCGATCCGCTCCTTGAACATGGTTTGTTTGGCAAACTCAGCATTAATATGAACGGGGTTAAAATCACCGGTTACGCCGGCAAAGGTATACACGTCATACTCAGTCACTGTTTTACTGACACTGGCCTTGTCACCGACTTTTATATCAGCGAATGCGATATCCTGGACCATACCAATTCCTCCGTTCAAGGGCCAGCCAACCATGCTTGGGTTAACCGGCTTTTATTTTTTTAAATTCCTCCGTGAGTATGGGCAGTACTTCCATGACATCGCCCACAATCCCATAATCGGCCATTTTAAAGATCGGCGCATCCGGATCTTTATTAATAGCAATAATGATATCGGAAGAAGACATGCCGGCCAGATGCTGAATAGCGCCGGAAATGCCGCAGGCAAAGTAAATTTTCGGTCCGACTGTCTTGCCGGTCTGTCCCACTTGATTCAATGCCGATTTCCAGCCCGCATCAACAGCGGCACGGGATGCTCCTACGGCAGCGCCCAGTACATCGGCAAGCTGATCAATCAGGCAGAAGTTTTCAGGGGTGCACATGCCGCGGCCGCCCGCAACAATAACTTCCGCTTCTTCCAGGTTGACGGATGCAGTGGCTATGCGAATCACATCAACCAGTTTAGTGCGGATATCTTCCGCTTTTACCTTGCTGGCCACACGTACGATCTCACCGGTTCGAGAGAAATCCTGTTCCGGACGCTTGAACACTTTGGGCCGTACCGTACCCATCTGGGGACGATGCTCCGGGCAAAGAATCGTAGCCATGATATTGCCGCCAAGAGCCGGACGAGTCCAGGCAATTAAGCCGGTTTTTTCATCAATATCAAGTCCGGTGCAATCCGCGGTCAGACCGGTAGAAACCCGGCAGGAAACCCGCGGTCCCAGATCCCGTCCGTCATTGGTCGCACCCAAAAGGATGGCGGTCGGCTTATAAGTCTGAATCAAATCAGTAAACACAGCGGCATAACCATCGGTACTGTAATGGGCCAGTTCCGGAGCATCTACCAGATAGACCTTATCGGCGCCGCTGGCAAACACTTCTTTGGCCAAGGCTTCCACATTATGACCAATAATAACCCCGGCCAGTTCCTGGCCCAACTTGTCTGCCAGCATGCGGCCCTGAGCTAAAAGCTCATGACCGACGCCGCGGGCTTGCCCGTCCACTTGTTCAATATAGACCCATACGCCTTTATAAGCGTTCTTATCAATTTCTGCCATGTTGTTTCTCCTCCTTACACAATTTTCGCTTCCGTCAGCTTTTGTATGAGCAGGCCGACAGCTTCGCGAGCGGTTTCCGCTTGGATTACTTCACCCTGAGTACGGGAAGGAGGAACAAAAATCTTGCGGACTTGAGTTGGCGATCCTTTCAGACCGAGCTTCGCCGCATCGACCTCCAGGTCGTTGACTGTCCACACCGGGATCTCCTTGCGGTTTGCTTTCATCGTACCTTTAACAGTAGGATACCGGGGCTCGTTGATAGATTTTACCACTGTAAGCAATGCGGGCATGGAAATTTCGAGAACCTCATAGCCTTCTTCATGCTCCCGTTCCACTCGCAGGATATTGCCGTCGGCTTCCACTTTGGATACATAAGTAACCTGAGGGATACCCAGGTGTTCGGCAATTTCCGGACCAACCTGAGCGGTATCGCCGTCAATGGCTTGTTTACCGCAGATAACCAGGTCAACCTTGCCCAGCTTTTTGATTGCGCTGGCGAGGGTATAACTGGTGGCCAGCGTGTCCGCACCGCCAAATGCCCTGTCGCTGATCAGAATGGCTTCATCGGCACCCATTGCCAGGCACTCTTTTAAGGCATCCTTTGCCTGTGGCGGTCCCATAGAAATGACCGTAATTTTTCCATCATGCTTTTCTTTGAGCTGCAGAGCAGCCTCAACTGCGTTTTTGTCAAATGGATTGACAATGCTGGGCACTCCCTGACGAATCAGCGTATTCGTCTCTGGGTCGACTTTGATCTCAGCGGTGTCAGGCACCTGCTTGACGCATACAACAATTTCCAATTTCAAGCCCTCCTGTTAGTACTTAACATTCACACCGTTTATTGTATCGCAAAATGGGGCGAAATTAAATACACTACCGAAAGAATTAGCGTAAAATCGCCCCGGAAACAACAATGCGCTGAACTTGGTTGGTACCTTCATAAATTTGCGTGATTTTGGCATTGCGCATCAGGCGTTCAACCGGATACTCACGGCTGTAGCCATATCCGCCAAAAATCTGTACCGCATCGGTCGTAACAGCCATAGCAGCATCGGACGCATACATTTTAGCCATGGCTGCTTCCTTGGAATAGGACAGGCCTTTTTCCTTCAGATACGCCGCCCGGTAGACCAGCAAACGGGATGCTTCCACTTTGGTAGCCATGTCTGCCAGCATAAAGGCAATCGCCTGCTGGGTGGCAATAGGCTTGCCAAACTGCACCCGTTCTTTGGAATACTTAATAGCATGATCCAGCGCAGCCTGGGCAATGCCAAGGGCTTGCGCGGCGACGCCAATCCGACCGCCGTCCAGAGTGGTCATGGCGATCTTGAAACCGTCCCCTTCTTTGCCCAGCATATTAGCTACCGGCACTTTTACATCCTGGAAGACCAGTTCCATGGTCAGGGAGGTGTGAATCCCCAGCTTATGTTCTTTTTTGCCAAAGGTGAATCCCGGCATTCCTTTTTCCATGATAAAGGCCGAAATACCTTTGACCCCTTTGCTTTTGTCGGTCATAGCGAATACCACATAGGTTTCGGCTTCACCGGCATTAGTAATGAAGATCTTGCTGCCGTTGATGACATAATGATCCCCCTGCAGTACGGCGACTGTCTGCTGCGATGCCGCATCGGTACCGGCATTGGGTTCGGTCAGGCCGAAGGCGCCCATGTGTTTTCCTTCCAGCATCGGTCTTAAATACTTCTTCTTTTGTTCTTCCGTGCCATACTTGTAAATTGGCCAGGCGCACAGGGATACTGTCGCCGACAGGGTAATTCCCAGACCATCGTCTACTTTCGACAACTCTTCGATCGCCAGAATGTAACTTAAGACATCGGACCCGGCGCCGCCGTACTCTTCAGGAAAGCAAATGCCGGTAAATCCGAGGTCGCCCATAGCGTCATACAGTTTACGGGAAAACTCATCGTTCTCATCCCGTTCCACCACACTGGGGGCTACTTCTTTTTCCGCAAATTCCCGCACCATTTTTTGCATCATTACCTGTTCTTCCGTCAGTTCAAATACCATGATAACTTTCCTCCCTTTCGTTTAAGCCTTTTGCCACTATAACCCTTCCTGGTTACTATGATAGTACATCTGGCCAAAATGGCAAGATGTTTTTGTGAAATTTATCACATTGCTTTTTCTTTTTGTGCCAACAGTCAAGCTATTGGCGCAATTCCGGAGATTTTGCAGTATATAAGTTTCAAAAATCAACGCTGCGTCAGGTTTACAGACGTTCTACAATAGTAGCCACACCCTGGCCGCCGCCAATGCAAAGTGTGGCCAAGCCAAGTTTCGCATTGCGCTGACGCAGCGCATACAGCAGAGTAACCAGAATACGCGCTCCGCTGGCGCCGATGGGATGACCGATAGCGATAGCGCCGCCATGAACATTGAGTTTGTCTTTCGGGAAGCCCAGTTCCTTGCCGACTGCCAGGAACTGGGCGGCAAAAGCCTCATTGGCCTCGATCAGATCTAAGTCATTGACCGTTAATCCCGCTTTGGCCAGAGCTTTGCGCGTAGCCGGAACAGGGCCCATTCCCATGATGGAAGGATCCACGCCGCCGGCGCCGTAGGAGCGAATCTTGGCCAGCGGCTTCACGCCCAATTGTTTGGCTTTTTCCGCTGACATGATCACCAGAGCGGCAGCGCCGTCGTTAATGCCGGAAGCGTTGCCGGCTGTAACGCCGCCATCCTTCTTAAAAGCCGGCTTCAAGCCGCAGAGAGCGACAGCGGTTGTCCCGGCTTTGGGGTACTCGTCAGTCTCAAATACAACGTCCCCTTTTTTGCCTTTAATGGTAACAGGTATGATTTCATCTTTGAAAGCGCCGCTCTGAATGGCTTTTACCGCTTTTTCCTGGGATTCGGCAGCCAGTTGGTCCTGTTCTTCTCTGGTAATACTGAATTTAGCCGCTACGTTTTCGGCGGTAATGCCCATGTGATAATCATTAAAAGCGCACCATAATCCATCCTGGATCATCACGTCCTGGACTTTGGCGTGCCCCATGCGGTATCCCCAGCGAGCCTTGCTGTCCAAAACATACGGCGCATTGGTCATGCTTTCCATACCGCCGGCTACGATGATATCGGCATCTCCCAGCATAATCGCCTGAGCTGCCAGGTTCACGGCCTTAAGACCTGAACCGCACACTTTGTTAATCGTATAGGAAGGCACTTCCACCGGCAAGCCGGCTTTGATCGCAGCCTGCCGGGCAGGGTTCTGTCCCAGTCCTGCCTGCAGCACATTGCCCATAATGACTTCCTCGACGGTTTCACCCGCTACCCCTGCCCTCTTTACAGCCTCTTCAATAACAATTTTGCCCAGTTCCGGGGCAGACAGGGATGCGAGGGACCCGTTGAAAGTCCCTACAGGTGTACGGACTGCACTGGCAATAACAGCTTCTCTCATTTAAATACCATCTCCTTCAAAATAATACTTTGCACATCCATTTTATCACTAACCCCTTTGGGTTAGCAATAAACCTTTAACGCAATATTTCCGCTAGCAAAAATTATTAATTCATTCTTAATTCAATTACGATATACATGCAATTATCATGCCACAGATAATTTAATTCTATAATTCTAATGAATTAGCCGAATAGCAATACTCATCTTCTAAGTTTTGTTAAGCGCAAATGCATCATCTTTCCGGCAAGATTGGCACTGAGAATATAGGTTGCCGCTCCATTAAAATGATATAGATCCAGCGGAATAGCCGTCTCAATGTACACAAAGCGAGACATATTGTCTATGCATTTAGACAATATCTCTGTTTTTTATTAAATGACCTGAACATTCCCCTTACCAACGATACTGCAAAGCGCCTGAATCGCTTCCGCACTAGGATTCATCCAAAATTTGGGCTCCGTTTTTATCGTCCGCTGTTGGTCCGCCAGATTTAAAAATACTGCAGTTTGCCCATGGTAAGCGGCGAATACCCGTTCCAGCTGTTCCCTGATTTCAGCCGTCTGTTTCTGTTTGTACAGGGTAATGCGGATTTCTTTGTTCATGTCATCAAGCATTCTGACATCGTCGGCAATAATTTTAACAGCCTCTTCGTTGCGATTGATCTTGCCGATAATGAGCACCGGAAAATCCGGTGCCAAAAATTTTTGAACCCGGTCGAACAGCCGGGAGAAGACGACTACCTCCACCTGACTGGTAAAATCCTCGAGGGTTATGAAGCACATCATATCCCCATTGCGAGTGGTTATTCGTTTAGCGCTGACAATCATGCCGCCGGTTCTAACCACCGCGCCGTCTGCCGCTTCTGTTTCGTCGTTGATTATCTTTTCTATGGACATCATCGTATCTAGCTTAGGCCGATACCGGTCCAGCGGGTGCCCCGTCACATAAAAACCAATGATTTCTTTTTCCATAGCCAGCATTTTTTCCTGAGACAATTCCGCTACATCCGGTAAAACCAGCGCCATTGCACCATCTGACGGTACGTCCTGACTGCCGAACAAATCCATTTGACCGCTGGCCTGATCCCGCTGTTTTTTCGCCGCAATATCCACTGCCTGGTCCAGGACTTCCAGCAGTTGATTTCGCTTACAACCCAGGGAATCCATAGCGCCGCATTTAATCATGTTTTCAATGACCCGGCGGTTGACCACCCTCATATCCACCTTGGTGCAGAAATCCAGGAGAGATTGGAAGCGTCCAGCGGTGTTTCGCGCCTCAATCAGCTGGACAATGGCCTGTTCGCCCACATTTTTAATCCCGGCCAGTCCGAAACGAATGGCTTGCCCGTCCACAGAAAAGCCGGCGGCGCTGGCATTGAAATCCGGCGGCAGAACCGGCACCCCGGTTCGCTTGCAGTGCTCAATGTACATGCCTACCTTGTCATTGGCCCCCATGACGCTGGTTAGTAGAGCTGCCATATATTCCTGGGGATAATGGGCTTTCAGATACGCCGTTTGATAAGCCACCAAAGCATAGGCCGCACTGTGGGATTTATTAAAGCCATAATCGGCGAAATGAGCCATCAAATCAAAAATCTCGGCGGCAAGTTCCGGTTCTACCCCTCGCTGCTTGGCGCCGGTCATAAAATTATCTCGCTGAGCAGCAATCACTTCCGGCTTTTTCTTGCCCATAGCCCGGCGCAAGAGATCAGCCTGTCCCAGGGAAAATCCCGCCAGCTCAGCCGCGATCTTCATAACCTGTTCCTGATACAGAATAACGCCGAAAGTATCTGCCAAAATAGCCTCCAGCTTGGGATGCAAATAGCTGACCTTGGTTCGTCCATGCCTCCGTTCAACGAAGTCAGTGACCATGCCGCTGCCCAAAGGGCCGGGACGGTATAAAGCCACTAAGGCGATCAAGTCAGTGAACCGGTCCGGTTTCAGTTCTTTCATCAGACTGGTCAGGCCCGAGGACTCCATCTGGAAAACCCCAAGGCTATCACCTGCGGCTAACATGGCATAGGTTTTCGGGTCATCCAGGGGGATGCTTTCAATATCCAGCTGAATGTCCCGGCTGCTCCTGATCAGCTCCATGGCATCGCCAATGACGGTAAGGGTTCGCAAGCCCAGTAAGTCCATTTTTAGCAGGCCTATTTCTTCTACTTTATCTTTATCATACTGGGTAGTGACAAATCCTTCCGCCGAGTTTTGCAGCGGCAGATAATCGGTCAAAGGTTCTTTGGCAATAACGATGCCGGCGGCATGAGTCGATGCATGCCGGGGCAAGCCTTCCACGGCCATGGCCAGATCCAGCAGTTTTTTTGTGGTTGACTCGCTCGTGTAGGCTGCCCGCAATTCAGCCTGGATCTCCAGGGACCGTTTCAGGGTAATTCCCAGTTCGTGAGGCACCAGCTTGGCCACCCGGTCTACCTCACCATAGGAAAGATTTAATGCCCGTCCGACATCCCGCACCGCCGCTTTGGCCGCCATGGTACCGAAGGTAATGATTTGGGCTACCCGGTCGGCGCCATAACGGGAAACCACATATTCAATCACCCGGCTCCGCTTCTCATAACAAAAGTCGATGTCAATATCCGGCATGTTTACCCGCTCCGGGTTCAAAAAACGTTCAAACAGAAGATCATACTTCAGGGGATCAATGTTGGTAATCCCCAGCAAATAGGATACGATGCTGCCGGCGGCCGAACCTCTTCCCGGCCCCACCGGAATTTGATGGGTCCGGGCAAAATTAATGAAATCCCAGACAATCAAAAAGTAACTGGCATAGCCCATTTTTTCAATAACCGCCAGTTCAAATTCCATTCGTTCCAGCACGGCAGCACCCGCCTGGGGATAGCGTCCGTGCAGACGTTCCCGGCACAGTTGCCGCAAATACTGTTCCGGTGTAAAGCCGGCCGGCACCGGGAAATCAGGCAGATGCAAATGGCCAAATTCAAACTCCACGTTGCAGCGCTCAGCAATAGCCAGGCTATTGGCCAAAGCCCGGGGGAAGGCGGCAAACAACTGCTCCATCTCGGCCGGGGTCTTTAGGTAAAACTCCTGATTGGGAAACTTCATCCGCCCTTGATCATCGACTGTTTTGCCTGTCTGAATACATAACAGCACGTCGTGGAATTCCGCGTCTTCCTTGTTGGTATAATGGACATCATTAGAGGCTACCAGCTGTATTCCGTATTTATCGGCTATCTCTGACAGCAGGCGGTTAGCGGTGCGCTGTTCCGGCAGACCGTGATCCTGGAGTTCGAGAAAAAAATGGTCTGGGCCAAAAATCTCCAAATACTGCTTGGCCACGTCCTCGGCTCCGGCAATATTCCCTTTTAGCAATAGTGAAGGAATTTCCCCGGCAATACAGGCGCTCAGGCAGATCAACCCCGTCGAATGCTGCCGCAGCAGATCTCTGTCGATACGGGGCTTATAGTAAAAGCCATCCAGGTAAGCGCTGCTCACCAGTTTGGTCAAATTTTTGTAGCCGGTATTATTCTCCGCCAGCAAAATCAGATGATAATAGGCTTCCCCTTCCACTGCGCTCTTATCAAACCGGGAGCGGGGCGCCACGTACACTTCGCAGCCAATTACCGGTTTTACACCGTATTTTTTGGCTGCCTTATAAAAATCAATGACTCCGTACATATTCCCGTGATCGGTAATGGCAACTGCCGGCATGCCCAGTTCTTTTACCCGGGCAAGCAAGCCGTCAATGCGGCTGGCGCCGTCAAGCAGACTGTATTCCGTATGGAGATGAAGATGAACAAAATTTTGCACCTGGAGACTGCTCCTTCCCCTGTTTCACTCAATTTGGCTGTTATCTGTATATCTTCGTGAGACAATGGCAAGTTCCTCCGAATGGTTAAAAACATCTTCTATGGAGAGGTATTATTCGAGCGGCTGTGGAATTGTAAAGCGAAGTAAAAAACGATCAGAGGTGCCGCAATTTGCTTACGATTGGTATTCTGCAACTGACACAACACCTGGATGACGCTGTCCGGGGGTTCAAAGCCGGATTGGCGCAAGAACCGGTCGGCTGCGACTTCCATTATGTCAATGCCGACGGCAACGAAGGAAAGTTGCCTGAGTTGGCTCAAAGGCTAGCCTCGCTGCCTGTGGATATGATCTTCGCCTGTTCCACGCCTGCGGCTAAAGCTGCCGTCAACCTGCCCGGCAGCATACCTGTCATCTACACGCCGGTATTCGATCCGGTGGGTTCCGGCCTGGCCCAATCCCTGGCTAAGCCCGGCGGAAAAGCCACCGGCGTATCGGGTATGGTGGATGCCGCCCAAAAAGCGGCGTTTATTTACCGGTTATTGCCCCAGGCCAACCATCTAGGCATGGTATATCATGCCAAAGATCCCAACGCCGTCCTGGAATCCAGGCTATTCAGCGATGCGATCAGAAAGCGGGGCGGATGTCGCCTGACGGAAATCCCCATCCAGCAAGCAGATGAGCTATCGTTGCTGTATCGCTTTCTGGAAAAGGATATGGACGCTTTATTTTTGCCCATCGGTAAGGCGGTGGAGGAAAATTTCGCCTCTGTAGCCTATTATACCGAAGCAGCGGCTATTCCGGTCATTGCTTCCCATGGGCCGAATGTTCCTGCCGGAGCTTTAGGCGGACTGTTTGCCAACCACTATCAGTTGGGTCTGAAATGCGCCGAAAAGGCGCTGAAAATCAGCCAGGGGGTCTCAGCGGGGGATATTCCGGTGGATATTGCAACCCAGCCGGAAATTCACCTCAATGTGGCCGTCGCTGCCGTTCTGGGCATTTCCCTGCCCAAGGCAATGCTAAAACAAACCGCGGAAATTTTTGAATAGCTGGGGTGACAAAAATGGATCGGGAAAATTCTGTAGAATTACTGGCCCCTGTAGGGACCTGGGATATGCTGGAGAGCACCGTTGCCGCCGGGGCGGACGCGGTGTATCTCGGCGGCAAACTGTTCAACATGCGCCTGCACCGGGCGGATACCAATTTTGATGAAGACGGTCTGGTCAAGGTTATCGACTATGCCCATGGGCACCAAACCCGCGTTTATATCACAGTTAATAATCTGATCAGCGATCAGGAGTTGCCCCGGATGCGCTCCTATCTTTCCTTCCTCAATGAGGCCCGGCCGGACGCCCTCATTGTACAGGACCTGGCGGTGTTGCAGCTGGTGCGGGAAATGGGCCTGGACCTTGAGCTCCACGCCTCAGTCATGATGAACACCCACAATGAGCATGCTGTCCGCACTTTGATGGAGTACGGCATCAAACGGGTAGTAACCAATCGGGAGATGTCTTTCTCACAACTGACCTTGCTGAAAGAACGCACCGGTGTGGACTTGGAATACTTCATCCATGGCGATATGTGCATCGCGCAGAGCGGCCAATGTTATCATTCCGGCATTCTTTTTGGCCAGAGTTCCAACCGGGGCCGCTGCCTCAAGCCTTGCCGCTGGCCCTTTCGGCTGATTGACGGCGCTTCCGTCCAGGAATTGCCCGTCACTAGTCAGCAAGGTCCCTATAAGCTGGCCATGAAAGATATGTGCCTATATCTTTATCTCCCCGAATTAATCCGGGCCGGCGTTTGTTCCTTTAAGATCGAAGGACGCATGCGCACAGCAGATTTTGCCAGCCGGATCGTCAGACAATACCGCCGGGCGATTGACCGGTACCTGGCGGACCCCGTCGGTTACAGTCCGGACCCTGTGGACTGGCAGGATCTGTATGACAACCGTTCCCGGGACTTCTCCCCCTGTTACGCCTTAGGCAATCCCGGCGCCAGCTCCATTGGCTATGACGGCAAACGGGAACCGCGCTTTTTCAGCCAGGCAGTGGTGGAAGCCGGCCTGGCCCCAATCTATAAGACTTCCCCTGAAGCATCTCTCCCTCCTGAACCTCAAACCAAACCAACTTTAACCGTCCGGGTGGCGGATATGCCTTCAATAGCCGCTGCCTGTCAAAACGGCGCCAGCCTGGTGATCATCGGCGGCGAAGCTTTCCAGCCTGCCAAACCCTGGACTGTACCGGAAATCCTGCAAGGGCTGGAAATCGTCAAGGCAGCCAGGGCTCAGCTTTTCATCACCACTCCCCGCATTACCACCGAACGGGAATGCGCCGAGCTTGAGCGGTTTTTTGCCGCTTTGCCGGCAGCTGATGGAGTAATGGTCAGCAACCTGGGCTCGTTGCGGCTGGCCCAAAAATATACCGACCTTCCCATTTACGCTGATTATTCTTTTAATATCTTTAATCAGCAAGCCATAGAATTTTTAAAGGGCCAGGACGTCAGAGGAATTACCCCCTCAATTGAATCTTCCTGCGGGCAAATGTCGGCTTTAGCCCAGGGAAGCCCCCTGCCGCTTATGCCGATTGTTCACGGTCCACTGGAAGCCATGGTGCTGGATCACTGCCTGTTAAACGCATCTTTTACCGCCTCATCGCCCCAGGCCTGCCACTCTTTCTGCCGGAGCAAATCATCTTACGCTCTGCTGGATTCAGCCGGAGAAAAGCACCCCATTGCCATCGATCAATATGGCCGTAACCATCTTCTGTTCGCCAAGGACTTGTGTCTGTTCGCCTTCCTGCCGGAATTGTTCGCCAATGGTATCACCCGTTTTCGGATCGAAGGACAGCACTATTCCCCGACCCATATCGCCGCTGTTACGGCCTATTACCGTCAGGAACTGGACAAACTGGCGGCAAATCCTGCCGGTTACTCGATTCCCGCCGACTATGAAACTCGCCTGAAGGGACCGCGTCAACTGGGACTCGGCGCCTTCCGCTATAAAATGTCGAAGTAAGAGGTGAAATGTGATGGTTTCAGTCCCATTTTCATTCATCGGACCCGAGGAAATATTGCGCAAAAAGAAAGAATACATGATTCCCTGCGTCTATCATTTCTACCAGCAACCCATGCAGCTGGTACGAGGAGAAATGCAATATCTTTACGATCATACCGGTAAAAAATATCTGGACTGTTTTGCCGGCGTATCGGTGGTGAACTGCGGCCACTGCAATCCCGAAATCACGGCGGCTATTTGCCAACAGGTCAACACTCTGCAGCATACCTGCACGATTTATCTCACCGAACAAATCGTCAGTCTGGCGGAAAAGCTGGCTCAAGTCACACCGGGCCGGCTGCGGAAATCCTTTTTCTGCGCCAGCGGTACCGAGGCCAATGAAGGGGCTGCCTTGCTGGCCAGCCTGTACACCGGCCACTCGGAATTCATCAGCCTGCGCCAGGGTCTTCATGGCCGCACCAAGCTGACCATGGGGCTCACCGGCCTCCGGCTATGGCGCACCGACCCTTCCCCTGCCGGCGGCATCAGCTTTGCCCCTAACGCCTACTGTTACCGTTGTCCCTTCAAGCTCAAACATCCTGAATGCGACTACCAGTGCGCCAATGAACTGGAGAATGTTATCCAGACAGCCACCTCCGGCCAGGTAGCCGCCTTTTTTGCCGAAACCATTCAAGGCAACGGCGGCATTATTACCCCGCCATACGGCTATTTCAAGCGGGTGAAGGAAATTCTGGACCGCCACGGCATTCTGCTGGTGATTGACGAGGTACAGACCGGTTTTGGCCGTACCGGCGCCATGTTCGCCATCGAGCACTACGGCGTGGAGCCGGATATCATGACCATGGCCAAGGCTCTAGGCAACGGAACTCCGGTCGGCGCTTTCATCGCCCGCAGCGAAATCGCCGACAAGTATACCCGGCCCGGCGCCTCCACTCTGGGCGGTAATCCGGTGACCTCCGCCGCCGCCCTGGCCACTCTGGCTGTCATTGAAAAAGAAAATCTGCCGGCCCGGGCGAAACATCTGGGCAAAAAGTTAAAAGACGGACTGCTCCGCCTGCAAGAGAAATACCCTGTAATCGGTGATGTGCGGGGCCTTGGACTGATGCTGGGGGCAGAGCTGGTCCACGCAGATCAGTCGCCGGCGCCGGAGCTCACCGATCAGGTGCTGGAATCATGCAAGGACCGGGGCATCCTGATCGGAAAGAACGGTTTGGAGCGCAATGTTCTGGCCTTCCAGCCGCCGCTGGTCATCAGTGAGGAAGACATAAACTATTTACTGAACACCCTGGACCTGGCTCTGGGAAAACAGTAAATAACTACTGTCAGTATTGAAATTTTCTCCGGTAAACCTTTTCTTTCGATCGTACCGGACGGCGCGCCATCATCTCATATACCGCCATTTCTCTTTTTTTCTTTTTGGACCCCAGGAGCAACTGCCGCCCGTGGGCCAGAGCAATCGTGAGCCCGATGGCAGCCCAGACCACCGCATATACCTTGCCAACAGCAGATGTCAGAAATCCCGGTAAAGCCAAACAATATAAAGCGCCAAAAAAAGTGGTCACAGTCAGGCTCAACAGCGATCCAAAGGAACCCATCCTGCTGGGAAATAAACGTTTTGCGGTCATAGCCTTCTCTCCCGTGCGTTGTTTTCGGCATTGGTTTACAACAACACTATATGCGATATACTGATCAAAAAGACCTTATTGCAAAAAGGGGTGCCGCCAACGTTTTTTCCAAACGTTGGCGGCACCCCTTAATTCGTGCCCGGAAGTTTCTTACAGAATACCGGTAAATAAGTGAAGGGCAATGATAATAAATACCGTCATTGTCTTAAGGATAGTAACGACGAAAATATCGGGATAAGATTCTCTGTGGGTCAGGCCGCAAACCGCCAACAATGTGATAACCGCTCCGTTATGCGGCAAGGTATCCATGCCGCCTGAAGCCATGGAGGCAACGCGATGCAGCACTTCAGGGGAAAGACCGATTTGATTGGCCCATGCCAGCCAATCTTTAGCCATCAGGTCAAGGGCTATCGACATACCGCCCGAGGCCGAACCGGTAATACCGGCCAGAGTAGTTACTGTAACGGCTTCGGATACCAGCGGTGTACCACCGATCTTGATGCCCATCAGAGCGTCGGAAATGGCTTTGAAACCAGGCAGAGCAGCGATAATGTTGCCATAGCCAACTTCTGACGCCGTGTTCATGATTGCCAGCAGCGAACCGATGGCGCCGGCGTTGAGGGCCTTAGCCAGACCGCCCTTGGGCAGGCGGGTAATTCCCAGGGCGATTGCTACGACAATGCCGCACACCAGAGCGATAATGAGAGCCCAGATACTGATTACGTTCTTAACCGAAGCAGCTATCAGCGGCAGGTCCATCGCTGCGAAAGGTTGCAGCAAGTTGGGGTTCCAGACAAAGAGATTCGTCATAACAAAATTTACAACTAACACGGTGACGAGAGGAAGTACCGAAAGATACCAAGCCGGCAGAGCGGCTTCTTCACGTTTTTCCTGCACAGCTTCATTGTGGTTGCCATAGCCTTCACCGGCGGCAGCAGCGGCTTTTCGGCGGTTTTCCAGCCAGTAGAGGCCACCGGCGAAAATGATCAAACCACCAATAATGCCCAGGATAGGAGCGGCATAAATGGTAGTGCCAAAAAAATTAGTAGGAATAATATTTTGGATTTGCGGCGTTCCAGGGAAGGAGTCCATTGTGAAAGTAAAGGCACCTAATGCAACAGTGCCGGGAATGAGGCGTTTGGGTATGTTGGCTTCTCTGAACAGCGCAGATGCAAACGGATAGACAGCAAACACAACTACAAAAAGACTGATACCGCCATAAGTCAGTACTGCGCAGGCGAGAACCACTGATAACATAGCCCTTTCCTTGCCCAGACCTTTAATAATCGCGGCAGCTATGCCTTTGGCGAGACCGGTATCTTCCATAACTTTGCCGAAAACAGCACCTAACATAAAGATTGGGAAAAACGACTTAACATAGACGACGGCTTTGGCCATGAACAATTCGGTATATGCCGGCATGATAGACAAACCGGACATGGCGGCGGCCATAAGGGCAAAAATCGGGGCAAACAGGATAACGGAAAATCCTCGGTACGCAAAAAACATCAATAAAAACAAACTGAGAAGAATACCCAAAGTTTCCATTCTTATTTCCTCCTTCTTATTATCCAATCTTTGTTAGTTGTGCTATTTTGCAGTTGAATATCATTATCGGCCGGCAGGATCACTCCCCCCCTGTATTAATTTCCCCCCTTTTAATAAAATCTTCCCAAAATAAAAATAATGTATCGTCATTTTTATAAAGCAAATTTCATGCCAAATTGAAAATGCAAGAAAATTTGTATAAAGCCCTTGAAACATCTCTTTGTCTAAGGCAAACATTCTCCCGAATTTTTTTAAGTGTATAGAATTGCAGAATAAATTAGACAACATTGTCTAAAACAGAAGACAAATTTTAGAGATATGGCTGACTAAACAAATATTTTACTTACGGTACATGGCAGGATGCTTAGATTCATTAAAATTTGGCACGCTATTTGCAAGTGGATAGCATTTAAAAATTTATTTGAGGAGAGTGAACCTATGGCTAAATTTATCACAGCAGCAGAAGCGGCAAAGCTTGTTAAGAATGGGGTAACAGTAGCGACAAGTGGTTTTGTTGGCATCGGGCATCCGGAGGCATTGACAGCAGCCCTGGAAGAACGGTTTAGACAAGAATCAGCTCCGCGTGACCTAACATTGGTATATTGCGCCGGGCAGGGCGACGGCAAAGATCGCGGCTTAAATCATCTCGGCCAGGAAGGTTTGGTGAAGCGTGTGGTCGGCGGCCATTGGAATTTGGCCCCCAAACTCGGCAAACTGGCTATGGAAAATAAAATCGAAGCCTATAACTTCCCCCAGGGAACACTGGCCCAGTGGCTGCGGGGCATTGCCGGCAATAAGCCTGGCATGATTACGAAAGTAGGCTTAAATACTTTTTGCGATCCTCGCGTAGAGGGCGGAAAACTCAACAGCGCCACCAAAGAGGATCTGGTAGAAGTCATTGAGCTTGGTGGCGAAGAATGGCTCTGGTATAAGCAATTCCCCATTCATGTCGGTCTTATCCGCGGCACCAGCGCCGACGAAGACGGTAATATTTCCATCGAAAAAGAAGCCTTAGCTCTGGAAATCCTGCCGACAGCCCAGGCAGCCCACAATGCAGGCGGCATTGTGATTGCTCAGGTAGAGCGCATCGTCCAGAGCGGCACCCTGAAGCCCAAAGACGTCAAGGTGCCGGGAATCCTGGTGGATTATGTGGTCGTAACCGGAGATTCCCCGCTCCATGCCCAGACTTTTGCCGAACAGTATAATCCTGCCTATTCCGGCGAAGTCCGCATTCCTCTGTCGGCTATTGCGCCATTGACTCTTGACGAACGTAAGGTAATCGGTCGCAGAGCCGCTATGGAACTAATTCCGAATGCAATCGTCAATCTGGGCATCGGCATGCCGGAGGGCGTGGCCATCGTAGCGAACGAAGAAGGCATTAGCGATATGATGACCCTGACGGTGGAGCCAGGCGGCGTTGGCGGCGTGCCGGCCGGGGGCCTGAGTTTCGGCGCGGTTAGCAATGCCACATGCTTCGTGGATCAGCCCTATCAATTTGACTTCTATGATGGCGGCGGACTGGATCTGGCCTTCCTGGGACTGGCGGAGACCGACAAACACGGCAATATCAATGTAAGTAAATTCAAAGGCCGTGTTGCCGGCTGCGGCGGTTTTATCAACATTACCCAGAACGCTAAACGGGTTGTCTTTTGTGGAACCTTCACCGCCGGCGGCCTGGAAGTTAAGGTGGAAAACGGCAAGCTGACCATTGTAACCGAAGGCAGAAACAAGAAGTTCCTTGAACATGTAGAACAGATCACCTTTAGCGGCAACTATGCCCAAAAGGTGAAGCAGCCGGTCCTTTATATCACGGAGCGCGCTGTCTTCGAGCTAAGTGCTGAAGGGATGGTACTGACGGAAGTCGCTCCTGGCGCTGATCTGGAGAAGGACGTTCTAGCCTTGATGGATTTCAAACCCATTATCTCCCCCAAGCTCAAAACGATGGATGAACGCATCTTTAAAGCGGAGAAGATGGGTTTAAAGAAATAAGATAAACAGCGGGCCGCCCCGCAGAAAGAGAGCAACATGAGAGGATTAAAAGGTAAAATTGCAATCATCACAGGCGCTGCAGGAGGCATTGGCAAGGCCACGGCGCTTCGTTTCGCCGAGGAGGGCGCCAATATCGTTGTGGCGGATTTCGCCGACGGTTCCGGCACAGTACAGGAAGCAGAAGCCAAAGGAGTGAAAGCTGTTTATGTTAAAGTAGACGTAACCAGTGAAGAACAGGCTAAAGCTATGGTTGCCAAAGCGATTGAAGTTTTCGGCAAAGTGGACGTATTAATTAATAACGCTGGCATCACCAAAGATGCCATGATGAGAAAAATGACCAAAGACGCCTGGGATGCTGTTATTGGCGTTAACCTGACCGGCGTGTTCAATTGCACATCAGCTGTACTGCCCTATTTGCTGGAACAAAAATCCGGCGTCGTTCTGACCACTTCTTCGATTGTCGGTATTTATGGCAACCTTGGGCAAACCAACTATGCCGCCAGCAAATGGGGAGTTATCGGCATGACCAAATCCTGGGCCAAAGAAATGGCCAAGAACGGCCTCCGGTTTAACTGCGTAGCCCCCGGGTTCATTGGCACAGAAATGGTAAAGAAAATTCCCGAGCAGGTATTAAACGAAAAAATTATTGTCAAAATCCCGCAGGGCCGCCTGGGCGAGCCCGAGGAAATCGCCGCAGCTTTTGCCTTCCTCGCATCCGATGATGCCAAATATATTAACGGTACTGTACTGAGCGTCGATGGGGCCGGCACACTGTAAAATACTCAAATTCCACAAGAAGCTAAGCCCCGTTTATGATCGACATGCTGATTTTGTTTCTGCTAAAGGGTTATCGCATTAAGCCGCCCGGCCTGATACGATAACCCCTTTAGCTTTTTATTCAGACGTAAAGGTGTTTTGCCTAACTTGTCTAAATATATACACACTATAGACAATACTGTTGTATAATAGCGAGGAGGGCTATAATGTTAGTTCGTACTTTGATGCGTGAAATACCTATCACGTTTACCGAGCAAATGAAGCTGCGAGAAGCTGCTGTAAATATTAACGAACGAGGCATTGATGGCGCTATCGTTGTAAATAATGCGGGGATCATCGCCGGTATTATAACAAAATCCCATTTGATCAAAGCCATAGCTGAAAGTGACTTTGACCAATTAGCCGTCAGTGAAGTAATGACTCGCAATGTTTTTACCCTGATGGATTCAATGAATCTTAACCGGCAGCGCTTCATGAGTGAGCTTCATAAGTACAGTTTATATCCGGTCGTGGATTCAGAGGGTAAACCGGTTGGTATAATCAGCCGTACCGATCTAGTGAAATATTTGTCGGATCATGCCCTTTTCCTGGCAGAAGAACTAAGAGCGGTTCTCGATTCTCTGCATAGCGGTGTAATAGCCATTAATGAAGAGGGCCTGATCATACTCTTTAACCAGAGAGCTGAGATCCTGACTGGAACCAGTGCCGCCAACGCTATCGGCCGACCTCTGCATGAAATTCTTTCCAACGGCGGGCTGCAACGGGTACTGCAAACCGGAATCCCAGAGCTAAACCAAAAACAGAACATAGGGAACTGCCAAATATTGACCAATCGCACTCCTATTAAACAGGGGAACAGGATTGTAGGCGCAGTCGCCACTTTTCAGGATATCACTGAACTAGAGAATGTGGCGGCACAGCTTGAAGCTGTGCAAGGTCTTAAGAGTACGCTGGAAAGCGCCCTTGAAAGTATTTTTGAAGGCGTGGTAGTTGTGGACAGGAACGGCTATATCACGATGTTCAACCGGGCCTACTGCGAGTTTCTGGACGTAGACGCCAAAGAAGTGATTGGCAAGCATGTTACTGAGGTGATCGACAATACGCGGATGCATATCGTTGCCCGCAGCGAAAAATCCGAGGTGGCTGAAATGCAGCAGATCCGGGGCAGCAACGCAGTGGTTACGCGTATTCCGATTATGAAAGACGGCGAAACGGTCGGCGCGGTAGGCAAAGTCCTGTTTGAAGACATTAAAGACCTGAAAATGCTGTCCAAGAAATTCAGCCATCTACAGTCTGAACTGGAATATTATAAAGAGGAACTGCGAAAAGTTCAGGGCGGCAACTATACTCTGGAGAACATTATCGGAACAAGCGAAAAAATCGAATGGCTCAAATCCATCGCCTTAAAAGCCGCCCGCGGCACATCCACTGTATTAGTGCTGGGAGAAAGCGGCACCGGTAAAGAGCTTTTCGCCCATGCCATCCACAATGCCAGTCTCAGGCGGCATGCTCCGTTTATTAAGGTGAACTGCGCGGCGGTGCCGGAGAATTTGCTGGAGTCGGAGCTGTTCGGCTATGAAGAGGGAGCCTTTACCGGTGCCCGTAAAGGCGGTAAGCCGGGAAAATTCGAACTGGCCAACGGGGGAACGATTTTTCTGGACGAGATCGGCGATATGACTCTTGGCATGCAGGCCAAACTGCTGCGAGTTCTGCAAGAACGGGAAATAGAACGGGTCGGCGGCACGAAAAGCGTTAAAATCGACTTAAGAGTCATTGCTGCCACCAACCGGGACTTAGAAGCTATGATTGAAAAAGGAGAATTCCGGCAGGATCTGTACTACCGTCTGAACGTCATAACACTGCAAATTCCGCCTTTGCGGGAACGCAGCGAGGATATACTGCTTCTCAGCAAGGCGCTTTTAGCAAAGATAAAAATGCAGTTAAAATGCGAAGTGGAAGGGATAGCGGCGGATGCCATGGATCTCTTGCTGCAATATCAGTGGCCGGGAAATATCAGAGAATTGGAAAATGCCCTGGAAAGAGCCGTAAACCTGATGGATGACGAGCCGTTCATCCTGCCCGAACACCTGCCGCCCCAGCTGCGCAAAAGCTATAAAGCAAGAGAAAACGACGATCACGCCAAAGATCTGACGGAAGCCAAAAACGACGCCGAAAAGCAAGCCATTATCAAAGCGCTGGAAGCAGCCGGCGGCAACCGGACAAAAGCGGCGAAAATTTTGGGGGTCCACCGGTCAGGTTTATATCAGAAACTGCAAAAATATAGTTTGAGATAAACCGAACCGAGCCAAATAATAAAGGCGAGCCACAAGGGCCCGCCTTCATTATTGCTCCGGAAATTACTTGTCCGACTTCTGGTTCCGATCTCTGGCCCGCAGCTGACGATTTAAAATCGTTTTGCGGAGCCGGATGCTTTTCGGCGTGATTTCCACCAATTCGTCGTCATTGATGTATTCCAGTGCCTGCTCCAGGCTGAAGAGACGCGGTGGATCCAGCCGAATGGCCTCTTCGGAGTTGCTGGAACGCATATTGGTTACATGTTTTTTCTTACAGGGATTGATCTCCATATCCAGTTCCCGGGTATTTTCGCCGACGATCATCCCTTCGTAAATTGACTGTCCGGGGACGACAAACATAGTCCCCCGGTCCTGAACGCTGTTAATGCCATAGGCAGTGGTTTCACCATCTTCAAAGGCCACCAGCGCACCACGGGTCCGCCCGGGAATTTCTCCCTTGTAAGGGGTGTAGCCATGGAAAATATGATTCATAATACCGTTGCCTTTGGTGTTGGTCAAAAATTCCGAGCGGAAACCGATCAGACCCCGGGCAGGTATCACAAACTCCATGCGGAGATACCCTGCTAATTCAGTCATATTGATCAATTCGGCACGCCTGGTTCCAAGGGATTCCATGACCGTGCCCATGAATTCCTGATCTACGTCGACCGTCAACAGTTCCAGCGGCTCACATTTCTGTCCGTCAATTTCTTTATAGATGACCTTGGGTTTGCCAACCTGAAATTCATACCCTTCCCGGCGCATGGTCTCAATCAGGATAGACAGGTGCAATTCACCCCGTCCCGCCACTTCGAAGGCATCGGGGCTGCCTGTCTCGGTTACCTTCAAACTCACGTTGGTTTCCACTTCGCGGAACAAGCGATCCCGCAAATGGCGGGAAGTAACAAACTGGCCCTCCCGGCCGGCAAAGGGGCTGTTATTCACGCTAAATACCATGGCCAAGGTAGGCTCGTCGATCTTTATTGACGGCAGAGCCTCCGGATTCTCCGGATCGGCGATGGTCTCGCCAATATTCACGTCAGCCAGTCCGGTGACGGCAATGATATCGCCTAATGCAGCCTCCCTGACCTCAACCCGTTTCAGTCCCTCATAGGCGTACAAGCGGCTGATCTTGGATTTGGTCTGAGCATCCTCAGCCATCACAGTGACCTGCTGCCCGCTTTGAATGCGTCCCCGCATAACCCGGCCAATAGCCACCCTGCCTACATATTCATCATAATCCAGGGTTGTAACCATGGCTTGCAGCGAGCCGTCCATTTCCCCTTCAGGAGCCGGTATGACATCCAGCAGCAGATCAAACAGAGGTTTCAGGTCTGTACTGTTTTCCTCCATGCTCCGTTTCGCAAGGCCGGCTCGGGCGGAAGCGTAGATCACCGGGAAATCCAATTGCTGATCATTGGCCTCCAGCTCCATAAACAGTTCCAGAACCTCATCCAATACTTCGTGTACACGCTGGTCAGGCCTGTCGATTTTATTGATGACCACGATAGGCTGCAGCTTTTGGGCCAAAGCCTTGCGCAGTACATACTTGGTCTGAGGCATAGGCCCTTCAAAGGCATCGACTAATAACAGTACCCCATCCACCATATTCAGCACCCGCTCTACCTCACCGCCGAAATCGGCGTGTCCGGGCGTATCTACAATATTAATTTTAACGCCCTGATAAGAGACGGCGGTATTCTTAGCTAAGATGGTAATGCCTCTCTCCCTCTCCAGGTCATTGGAATCCATGACCCGTTCAGCTACCTGTTCATTGGCCCGAAATATGCCGCTTTGCCTAAGCATAGCGTCTACCAGTGTGGTCTTACCGTGATCAACGTGGGCAATAATAGCGATGTTGCGTAAATCAGTGCGTTTCATTCAAATCCCCCAAAAGGCTAAATTCGTCTCATCTATTCAATATAGTATATTCCGGCAGGAAAAGTCAAGATTAACAGAAAATGTCACACTATTCGGTGGATTTGAATAGAAATCATCACAAATCGTCGAAAGTCTGTCTGATAAAGCTATCCACTTTAGCCAGCCGTTTCACGATATCGGATGCTTTGTCGCTGTCTGAAACCAGCAATCGTTCGATACGGCGGCGATATTCCCGGTAATTGGCCTCAATCAAACTGATCTGCTCCTGCAGTCGCCTGATATCAGGATTGACAACGGCTGCGTCGGATTCCTGCAGACTCCACTTGCGTCCCTGACATACCGCTGCATCGCCGTAGCGGGGTACAAAACAAGGATAACCGAACTTTCCCTGGACTATACGGGCAAACGGCTCGGACATATCCGGTTCACCATGCACCATAAATATATTAACCGGCGGCGATTGCAGGCAGGACAGCCAATCCAGCAGCTGCTGCCGGTCGGCGTGAGCGGAAAATCCGTCCAGGTTATGAATTTTGGCCCTTACGCTAATCTGCTCACCCATGATCTTGACCCGTCTTACCCCCTCTAAGAGTCTCCGGCCCATGCTCCCCTGGGCCTGATAACCCACCAGGACAACACTTGACTCCGGACGCCAAAGATTGTGCTTAAGGTGATGCAAAATCCGTCCGGCATCAGCCATGCCGCTGGCCGAGATGATAATAACCGGTTCATTCATGGAATTAATGGCTTTCGATTCATCGGAGGATTTGGCAAAGACCAGGTTGGGCATTTTAAACGGATGCTCATTGCCGGAAAGAATGGCCTGGGATTCCGCATCATATTCCTGGGGATGACCCAGGAATATATCGGTGGCTGAAACTGCCATGGGACTATCCACAATCACTGGCATATCAGGTATCTTTTTTTCTTTGAAGAACTGGCGCAGATAATAAAGCAGCGTCTGGGTCCGCCCTACGGCGAAAGCCGGAATGACCACATTGCCTCCGGCCGCGTAAGTATCATTGATAATTTGGGCCAGGGCCTCTTCTTTGGCCTGCCCCTCATGCAGCCGGTTGCCATAGGTAGACTCCATAATCACAAAATCCGCGCTGTCGATGCAGGTCGGATTTTTTAGGATCGGCTGGTCCGGCTGGCCGATATCGCCGGAAAATAAATACTTACTCCGGCCTTTTTCATCATTAGTCTCATTCACCCACAGCTCAATCATGGAAGATCCTAATATATGTCCGGCATCGCGAAATTGAAAGATAATCTCATCATTCAGTGCAAATTCCCGGTCATATTCTACCGTAACAAACTGCTTTAAGCACTCATAAGCTTCCTGCACCGTGTAGAGAGGTTCCTGTAAGGCCTTCCGGCCGGCCCTCTGGCCTTTGCGGTTGGCCACCTCCGCATCATACTCCTGGATATGAGCGCTGTCAGGCAGCATAATGCCGCACAAGGCAGCGGTAACCGGCGTGGCATAGATCGGTCCTTTAAAGCCGGACTTGCATAAACGCGGCAGCAAGCCGCTATGATCTATATGAGCGTGGGTCAACAGCACAAAGTCTATCGTCTTTGGGTCAAAGGGAAAGGGGCGTCGATTTAATGCCTCAATCTCCTTGGATCCCTGAAACATGCCGCAATCTACCAGCCCCCTGTGCCTTCCCGTTTCCAGCAGGAAGGCAGATCCGGTTACCATCATTGCGGCGCCGAGAAACGTCAGCTGCATGGATATCCTCCTCCCATTCGGCAGTTCGCCATACTTTTAATATTCCACACAATCGGGCAAATCCCCTGTCCTGATCCCTCCTGACAAAAGCAAGGCAAGACCACTCACGAGTCTTGCCCTGTCCGCATGATCCCATCCCTTATTGTTCACCGATTAACCGAACTTCCGGCTGCAGCGTCACCTGAAACTTTTCATAGACCCGGTTCTGCACCGTCTGAATCAACTCTAAAACATCATGGGCCGTGGCATCGCCGATATTGACAATAAACCCGGCGTGTTTTGGCGATATCTGCGCTCCGCCTACCGTGTACCCCTTTAATCCGGCCTGTTCAATCAAGGTACCGGCAAAATGGCCCGGCGGCCTTTTAAACGCGCTGCCGGCGCTAGGCATCTCCACCGGCTGCTTGGTGTTGCGCATGAGGGTGTATTCTTCCATTTTTTTACCGACTTCTTCGGCAATACCGGGCTGTAGAATCAGTTCCACTTCACATATGGAATAGTGGTTATCATAAAAAGCACTGTGACGGTACTGAAATCCGATATTCTCATGTTCAAAGCGCTTTAAATCGCCTTCCGGACTGACTGCCAGCACGGCATTGACGATTTGACTCATCTCACCGCCATAAGCGCCGGCGTTCATAAACACGGCGCCGCCGATACTTCCGGGAATACCCACCGCAAATTCCATTCCCGTCAGTCCCAGTTTAGCGGCGTAGCGCGACACATCTCCCAAAGTCGCACCGGCGCCGGCAGTAATAGTATGGCCTTCATGGTAAATCCCACTCATATTTTTGCCAAACCGGATGACCAGTCCGCGGATGCCTTTATCCGAGACCAGTACATTGGATCCGCGCCCCAAAAGGGTTACCGGCAGATGCATCTTCCTGGCCGCAGGCAAGATTGCCGCTACTTCCTGGGTGTTGGCCGGCAATACCAAAAAATCCGCCGGTCCCCCAATACGGAAGGTTGTATGCCGTCGCATAGGTTCATCCGGCAAGATTCTTTCCGACGGTATAACCGCCCGCAATTGGCTATAAATTTTCGTTTTTTGTTCTTTATTTATTGTCTGCAAACATATTCAATCCTTCTGCGACCGATTCGCCAACCATTTTCAATATCGGCCATTCATAATATATTCGAAACAGAAACGTTCCATGCTTTTGGCTTTGGGGTTTGAGATTGAAATCTTATCCTGCCACCGAATCCTTATTCAATAAACGCAGGTACAATTCCTGCATAATCAAAGCATCCCGGGCTTGAGTGCCGGCTGACTCGCAAATAATGCGCGGTTGGAGTTTCCGGTCAGCAATCACAGCGATAAAAGGCTCATGAGGCGGGCCATACTCATCGGCAAAAGTCCAATGCCGTTTTTCACCGGCTTTGGTATACTCTATGCGACTAAAATGAATATGTAAAGAACAGGCAGCTGCTTCGCCCAATTCAGCCTGCACGTAATCAAAAACTGCCTCAAATTCCTGTCTGTCGGTATATTTTCCCCTGGTAACGGCGTGAAGGTGGCCAAAGTCCACTGCCGGCAACAAGTTCGGCGCCAGCTTGCACAACTGAACTACTTCCTCCAAAGATCCCAGCTGATTGACTTTGCCCATGGTTTCCGGCGCCAGTATAATGTCCGACAAACCCAGCCGTTCAATTTTGTCTAAAACACCGGACAGACGATGTTTGGCCCGGTCCATGGCAGCCTGGCGACTGCTTTTTCCGGGGCTGCCCATATGGAAAATAACCCGGTCAGCTCCCATCCAGCGGGCGGCCTGCAGTGATTTAAGGATGTGATTTTCAGTATTTGCCGCCAGAGACTCATCTTCTGTAGCCAAATTAATATAGTAGGGCGCATGAATACTCAGAGCGATGTTTTGCTCCGCCGCGGCTTTACCAATTGCCCCAGCCGTCTTCTCTCCTACATTCACGCCGCGTCCGCACTGATACTCATATGCCGCCAGCCGCAACCGGCTTAGCCAGCCTGGTATATCAACCGACGCCTTAAACCCGGCTTCATAAAAAGCATCCGGATTCCCCGCCGGTCCAAATTTTGCCAGTTCCATTGTTTCACCCAATTCTTTCATCAATTTTAACAGGCCCCTCTATCTGCAATCAGGAAAACCGTTTTGCCTCAGCGCTTCATAGATGACCACAGCCACCGCATTAGAGAGATTCAACGATCTGGCATCGTTGATCATCGGAATGCGGATGCAATAGTCCCGATGCTCCGCCAGAAGGGTTTCAGGCAATCCGGCTGTTTCTTTGCCGAATACCAAAAAATCATCCGGGCTGAAGCCAACCTGGGCATAGTGTTTATGAGCCTTAGTCGTGTTAAAGTAAAAAGTTTTCCCAGGATATTGTTCTATGACCTCGCCAATGCTGTCATGGTAATGAATTCGCAATAAGTGCCAATAATCCAATCCGGCTCGTTTCAACGATTTATCATCCACCGAAAAACCCAGCGGCTTTACCAAATGCAGCTCGGCGCGAGTCGCCGCGCACAGCCGGGCAATATTTCCTGTATTACCGGGAATCTCCGGTTCAACCAAGACGATATGCATTTCTCCCCAACTCCCCAATATGGACCATACATCCTATTATAAAACATTCTTCCCGGACGATATACACCCAAAATCATGATCATCCGGAAGATTTATCTTTACTGTCTGCGGTCCCCCGCCACAATCCCGGAACAATCGCCAGCCCGCTGGCCAGCAGCCCGGCATACAAGGGGTCAATGCTTTCCGGGAAAACGCCTTTCCAGACAAGTGCCACACCAGCGCCGACGATCATAGATAAAATAGCCGCCTGCTTTTTCACCCGCCCGGGGAAAAGCACCGCAAACGTCAGAGGTAAAAAAATCCCGGCGCCTCGCAGGCCCATCGATAAAAAATTCCACTCCAGAACCAGGGATTTTAGATTGCCAAAGGTAAAAACCGCCGCCAAGAGCGTAATGCCCAGTACCATCAGACGGTTGATCCAAAGCATGGTCTGTTCGCCGGCGGTTTTCCGCAGAGGCAGGATGATATCCCTCGAAAGCATAGTCCCCACTCCCAGAGCCAGGCCGGCCGCCGATCCCACCGCCGCCAGCAGCAGGGCGGCAATTCCTATACCCCCGATCCAGGGCGGCAGGTAGTGTAAAATAAATAAAGGCAGCGCATCAATCGGCGCGATAGCGGGGTGATGCGCCCGCATGTACATGCCGGCCAGAACTGCCGGGATACCGGTGGGCAGGGTTATCAGAGCCGCCGCCAGTGCGCCTTTTTGGGCAGTTTGCACATCCCGGGCGGCATATACCGCCTGGATGTATGTCTGAGTGCTCAGCGTCCCTACGATCAGCGACAGAGCGCTGGCCAGATCAACCAACCATCCCCTCCCCATCAGGCTGAACCAGGGATACGGGGGAAAGACATCCAGGTAGCCGCCGATTCCGCCCATGCCTTGCCAGCATACAACGGTAACCGTCAACAGAGTCAGGTATATCAATAGAGTTTTAACAACCCCAACCAGGCCGGTTCCCCATACGCCGCCGAAAAAGACATATGCCACGATAAGCAGAAAGACCAGACCTGCGGATTGATGAAGATTGAAGCTGAAAATAGCGGCCACCAGCGGTATGGCAGACATGATATTGGCCACAATGCTAAAAAAAATACCGGCGGACGAGGTCAGGCTGGTAATAGGACCGGCAGCCCGGCCATAATTTGCCGTCAAAAATTGCGGAATGGTTTGCAATCCGGAAGAACGCAGCGGTCCGGCATAAAAAACCGATAACAGCCCCAGGGCAATACCTGCTCCCAAAGTGAACCACCATGCCGAAAATCCGTAGCTAAACGCCAGCTGTGCCGTCCCGACAGTGGATGCGCCACCCACAATCGTCCCGATAATGGTGCCGGTGATCAAGACAACGCCGGAGGATTTACCGCCCAGGGTAAAATCGGCGGCAGTTTTCACCTTGCGGGCCGCGCTCAAGCCAATTCCGGTCACGATGACCAGGGTCGCAATCAGACTTGCCATATGACCAGCTGTAAATTGCATACTATATCACCTTATCCTGATTTTTGTGGTCCCCTCCTCTTAAATTTTTATTACGCCAAAAATACCTTATTACCTGCCAAGCGTCAAGAATTTTGCGCCCGGACAACCGTTTCCGCCAGCACTCCTGTTCCCATCCGCAAGGCAGCTTCATCAATGTCAAACCGGGGATGCTGCTGAGGATAGATCGCATTGTCACGGTTGCCTGCTCCGATAAAAATCATTACGCCCGGGATAAGTTGCTGATAGGTTGAAAAATCATCTCCCACCATGACCGGCGGTATTTCCCGCACCGCTTCCTGTCCCAAAACGGCGGCTCCCGCCGCCGCAGCCACAGATGCAAACTGTTTGTCGTTAATCACCGGCGGACAACCGAAAGTTTTGTTAACGGTACATTCAGCGCTAATTGCGCCGCACAGCGCATGGCACAGTCGCTCAAGACCCGCAAAGATTTGGTCGCGAGTAGCCTGATCGAAGGTACGGACCGTTCCCCGAATGACCGCTGTTGCCGGGATGGTATGAAAAGATTCGCCGGCCTGCAGCATTCCCACCGATATAACAGACGGTTCCAAGGGATTGGTATATTGTCCCGCAACCTGGGGCAATGCCGCTACGATTTGAGCCGCCGCCGTCAAAGCGCTGACCGCCTGGCAGGGCGCCGAACTATCCCCTTCTTTTCCCCGAACCTGAACGGTAAACTCGTCCGACTCAGCCATCATTCGGCCCCGGCTGTAGCCAAGGGCACCTACCGGCAAGTCAGACCGGAGGTGCATGCCGAAAATGGCCGTCACATCGCGCAATGCCCCGTCTTCAATCACGCCTTGCGCCCCTCCCGGCAACGGCTCCCGGCCCGGCTGAAACAGCAATCGTACAACGCCGGAAAATTCCCGGCGCATTTCCGTCAGGACCTTAGCTACCCCCAGCAATATAGCAATGTGCCCGTCATGGCCGGCTGCATGGCACCAACCATAATTTTGCGACTGACAGGGCCGGTCGATTTCATCTTCAACCTGCATGGCGTCCATATTCGCCCGTAAAGCAATAATTTTGGCGGACGCCCCGGGTCTCTGCCCCCGAATATCCGCCATGACGCCGGCCCCCGCCACAGAAACCGGCTCCAGGCCCAATTGCGTCAATTTTTCCTTGATCTTGCGCTGGGTATTGTATTCTTCGTCCGCCGGTTCCGGATACATCCGAAAGTAACGCCTCAGTTCAATGATTTCCGTCTCATGGTTTCTCACTAATTCCTGTATTCCAGTCATAGAACCTCCCGGAGAATTTACCTCTGTCAATATACAGGCTTAGTATGCACCTTATGGATAATTTTAACTCAGCTGTCTGTTTAGCTGTGTTTCTCGGGTATGCCTGCGGACATCAGCCGGCGGCGATGACAATTATAATTTTCTTTTGGCAGAAAATATTGTATAATAAACTATAAGTCTGACGGGAGGTATTTTATAGATCTTCCAAAGGATGATAAGTTGTCTGTTCTGTATCTGACAGCAAGGGCGGGGCCTGCGTAAAGGATGTAGGAGCTGTAGTCCAATCTGCCTTTTTCTGTCCCTTTTTGTGCGCCGGTGTGCGCCGGACAGAAAAAGGCCATTTTACTTACAGGAGGTGTTTTACCGTGTCCAGGCGTTTAGGTGTCATCGGCATCGTAGTGCATAATCCCCAAACGATATCCGACAAGGTCAATTTGCTCATTAGCGGCTATAGTCACATGATTATCGGCAGGATGGGCATTCCCCGTCCGGAAGAAAGCGTAGGTATTATTTCTCTGATCGTCGAAGGTTCTACCGATGAAATCGGCGCCCTGACCGGTAAACTGGGGCTCCTTCCCGGCGTCACGGTTAAATCCGCCCTTACCGGCAAAAAATCCATCGTGAAGGAGGAACCCCTGAATGATCAATGAACACCAGCGTTCTACCGACAGCTTTATCGACAACAGTTTAATTATTAAGTTGCTGGCTGAGGCCAAAATCACGGCTCAGTCCAAGCCCCTGGTGAAGGGCATTATCGAAAAAGCCAGGGCAGCTAAGGGATTAAGCGCCGCAGAGGTCGCCGTTCTGCTTGAATCAGACGACCAGGAGCTGGAACAGCTCCTGTATCAATCGGCCGCTGACATTAAAAAGACCATCTATGGCAATCGAATTGTGCTGTTTGCCCCTCTATACATTTCCAACTATTGCGTCAACAACTGCAAATACTGCGGCTACCGCAGCGGCAACCGGACCCAGCGCCGCCACCGTCTGAGCCCGGAGGAAATCAAGAAGGAAGTCGAAATCCTGGAATCCCTAGGACATAAGCGCCTGGCCCTGGAAGCCGGTGAAGACCCGTTGAATTGCCCGATTGACTATGTTATCGACTGTATTCGGGCCATATACAGCGTCAGAGACGGCGCCGGCCAGATTCGCCGCGTCAATGTGAACATCGCCGCCACCACGGTTGAAGACTACCGCCAGCTGAAAGAAGCCGGCATCGGCACCTATATTTTGTTTCAGGAAACATACCATCGGCCTTCTTACCAGCAGCTGCATCCTACCGGTCCCAAACGGGATTACAACTGGCATACCACTGCCATGGACCGGGCCATGCAAGCCGGTATTGACGATGTGGGCATCGGCGTTCTCTACGGCTTGTATGACTATAAATATGAAACCGTGGCCATGTTTTTGCATGCCGAGCACCTGGAGAAAACATTCGGCGTAGGACCTCATACCATTTCCGTGCCCCGGCTGCGCCCAGCTGGCGGAGTCACCCTGGATGAGTTCCCTTATCTGGTGGATGATGCGGCCTTTAAAAAAATCATTGCTATCATCCGGCTGGCCGTTCCCTATACCGGTCTCATCCTCTCTACCCGGGAAAATGCTGAGTTCAGGGACGAGTTGTTAGTCTGCGGCGTATCGCAAATCAGTGCCGGTTCCTGCACCGGTGTCGGCGGCTATCAGGCATCCCAGGCGATAACGTCAGAAGATACCGCTCAATTTGAAGTCGGCGACAGCCGCTCCCCCAATGAAATCATTCGTCTGCTGTGTCAAACCGGCTATATCCCTAGTTTCTGTACAGCCTGCTACCGTCAGGGTCGCACCGGCGACCGGTTTATGGCCTTGGCCAAAAGCGGTGACATCCAGAATGTCTGTCTTCCGAATGCCCTGCTGACTTTGAAGGAATACCTGCTGGATTACGCCGACCCGGCCACCCGGGCAGTCGGTAAAACCCTTTTAAAACAACAATTGGCCTGTATCCCGAATCAAAAAACCCGGGAACAGACCAAAAGAGAACTGGATAAATTAGAGACGGGGACTAGGGATCTGTATTTTTAACATGCTAAGCTGCCATTCGTCCCGGACTGGCAACAGCGCCATTCCGCCCTCACTTCGAAAGAGCCCGATTGAAAGACTCCAAAACCCGCTCCGGCTGAAAAGGCTTTACAATAAAATCAACCGCCCCGGCCTTGACAGCTTCCAAAACCACTTCCTGCTGTCCCATAGCGCTGCACATAATAATCTTAGCTGTGGCATCCAGTTTTTTAATTTCCTTTACTGCGGTAATGCCATCCATATCCGGCATGGTAATATCCATGGTAATAATATCCGGACGCAGGTCCCGGTATTGCGTAACGCCTTTGGCACCGGTATCCGCTTCGCCGATCACCTCGAAATTGTTCTGGGTTAAAATGTTTTTAAGCATCATCCGCATAAAAGCGGCATCATCCACAATCACAACCCTAGCCATAATTGCCTCCTATTATTACTACATTTGCACTACTTTCATCGTCCCTGATGTCAGCATCGCCCAATTGCTCCCATAAATCCCCGCCTTTATACACTTCCTTTGCCCTGGACCATAAGGTAATGACCATGCAAAAATAAATGTGCTATCAACTTAATTGGCTAAAACAGCCAAAAAATCCTGCTGGCATTAGGAATAAATTTCACGGCGTAAATTCCCTGCCCTCCACCGGCAGGGAATTTACGTGAATAGTAACGATCGAGGTGCATCAGTGAAAGAAAAGAGAACCTTCTCCCTGCGGGAAGAAGATCTGTATCCGGCGGTACGCGACTATCTCATCAGCCGGAATTGTACGGTAAAAGGCGAGGTCAACCAGTGCGATGTTGTTGCTGTAAATCAGGCGGGAACAGTCTTGGTGGTAGAAATGAAAGTAAGAGTAAATCTGGAGGTGATTTTGCAGGCGGCGCTCCGGCAGAAAGTCGCAGACCTGGTCTACATCGCCGTACCCAAAAACAGCAAAAGCATCCTGACGAAAAAATGGAAGAGCATTTGTCACCTTTTGCGCCGGCTGGGAATCGGAATGCTGTTAGTCACCTTCAGAGGCAAAACGTCCGCAGTGGAAGAATGGCTGGAGCCTGAACTCTGCGGACGGGAGTCCGGAAAAAAAACCGACAGCCGGCAAAGGAAGAAACTGCTAGCTGAGTTCAACCGACGGCATGGCGATTTAAACCCCGGCGGTACCAGAAGAAAAAAACTGATAACCGTTTATCGGGAAATGGCCATTCACATTGCCGCCTTGTTGGCCAAGCACGGACCCTTAAGTATAAAACAACTGAAGGAAAGAGGCGCCGATACTGAAAAAACAGCCGGAATTTTGCGGGATAACCATTATCTCTGGTTTCAAAGAATTGCCCGAGGGGTATATGCCCTGAGCGACCAAGGCGCGGCGGATTTAAATAATTACCGGGAAATCGCCGATTGCTATGTACCCCCGCAGGACCCCGTTTAGCCCTTAACCGCCAGCAGCCGCCGGAATGAAACTTGATACAAAATCATATAGGTCAGCGTGTAGCACGCCGCCGCGGCAAAAACCGTCTCATACCCCCAATGGGACGCAAGGTTGCCCATGATCATCGCCCCCGCCGCAAACCCCACATCTACCGCCATGGTGTAGAAGCCAAAGGCTGTACCGCGATTAGCCGGTTGAGTGGAGGCTGTGATAATCGTGGCCATGGACGGGAAGGCCAAACCATAGCCGATACCTAACCCAATTCCTGCTATAACCAGCATCCAGGGTGAAGACGAAAATTCGATCAGCAGCATGATCACCGCGAACAAACCTAATATGTACAGTGACAGCCTCTGGGCCGTAAGCCGGTCACAGAGGCTTTTTACCCAGAAACGGGAAACAACAACAGCGACGGCATAGGACGCATAAAAAGCACTGAGCCCGTAGATGCCCCGGCTGATCATCAACAGAGGCAGAAAGGTCATGGCCGTGCCAAAGCACAGAGATACCGCCAGCAGGCTGGCCGTAGGCACATAAATTCCCGGATTGGCAATCACTGTCCGTATTGGCAGGCTGTCAGCGGCAACCGGTTTTATTTTTAATTTCGCCTCTTTGGGAAATAGTAACAGCGACATAAAGGTCGCCGTCACTCCGGCCACGATCACCCACAAAATTCCACCTGCCTGATACAATATATTAGCAGTAGATGAAGCGATGCCCACGCCGATCATGGAAAACAGCGTATATGCTGCCACGGCTTCCGCCGTATGCTTTTCTTCATGCATTAAAGAAGCCATCGTCAAAGCAGCGCCGGCATAGGTGGAAATACCCACGCCGTGCAGAAACCGCGATAGAACAGCCGATTCCAGGCCATGGCTAAACCGGTAGCTGATAATGGCCCCAATCGACAGAACAATCCCGACAGCAATAATTCGCACACTGCCGTAGCGGTCCACCGCTTTTCCGGCAAACAACCGGAAACTAACCGCCCCTACTGCGAAAGCTCCTATCGCCAGCCCCACCTGGGAATCGTTCATTCCTAGGCCATGATAATATACCGGCAATACTGGCAGGAAAAAATTGGTGCTCATCCAAAAAAACATATTGGCAAAAATGAGACTGATAAAAGCAGGAGTATAAACTTCCCAGTTAAACACGCATGATCATCCCCCGGTAAAATGATCTTATGGCCGAGCGCATTCCCCAGCCTCCCCTTTCATAATCGCTAATCCATGATCCAATGCCGGCAGGATGAATTCCAGGCACTCCCTCACGCCTTTGGGACTGCCCGGCAAGTTGATGATCAGAGTGCTGCCTCTTATGCCGGCTACTGCCCTAGACAGCATAGCCCTGGAGGTTTTCTCCAGGGATTTGGCCCGCATGACCTCGGGGATGCCGGGAACCAGCCGGTCGATGACGGCAAGAGTGGCTTCGGGGGTTACATCCCGAGGTCCCAGGCCTGTGCCGCCAGTAGTCAGGATCAGGTCGATATGAATCCGGTCAGCCATGAATTTCATTTGTTCTTCCAGGGCCATTCTTTCATCCGGTACAACGATATAGTGTTTTACCTCACCCAGGTCAGTCAGTATTTCTTTGATGACCTGGCCGCTTACATCTTCCCGCTCGCCACGGGAGCCCTTATCACTGGCAGTGATAATGCCGATGCTGTACATCAGTCGATCACCTCAATTTCATCGCCGACTTTGATCGGACCGCCCTGCCTGACAATGGCAAAAATACCTTCCTTGGGCATGACACAGTCGCCGGCCTGATAGTAGATAGCGCAGCGGTTGTGACATTCTTTTCCGATCTGGCTGACTTCCAGCAAGGATTTTCCGATGCGAAGCCGGGTTCCGACCGGCAGAGAGATCAGCTCCATGCCCTGGATAGTCAAATTTTCGGCAAAGTCCCCCGGATTCACATCCAGTCCCATGTTGCGCATCTTTTCAATACTTTTCAAAGCCAGCAGACTGACCTGCCGGTGCTGGAAGCCGGCATGAGCATCGCCCTCCAGCCCCAGATTGGGCAACAGCATGGCTGCACCGACATTTTTCTTGCGTTCGCCTTTGTTGACACTGGTACATACCGCGACTACAGTTCCTTTACCCATGCTATTTATCTCCTCTCGAATAGATCCCGCTTTTGCCGCCGCTCTTGTGGAGCAACTGAATGGATTCAATGGTCATGGATTTATCTACGGCCTTACACATGTCGTAAACGGTCAGGGCAGCAACCGATACTGCGGTCAGGGCTTCCATTTCCACGCCGGTTTTACCGGTGGTGGAGACAGTCGCTTGGACAGTAATGCTGTTTTCCGTATCATTCAGCGTATAGTCAAGCTTCACACCGGTTAATAGCAGCGGATGACACATGGGAATCAATTCCCATGTCTTCTTGGCCCCCATAACTCCCGCCACCTGGGCTACCCCCAGCACATCGCCCTTGCCCATTTCGCCGCGCCGGATCAGGGCCAGAGTCTCGGGCTGCATGACGATGCGGCCTGTGGCAACCGCCACTCGTTTGGTTTCATTTTTTTCAGTAACATCTACCATGCGGGCCTTGCCAGACTGATCAAAATGAGTCAGTTCCATCCGTTACCCTCCAATTTGAGACATGTTGCGGCAAAAACCAGGGGCATTCATTCGGTCCACCAGATCATGCCCGGCCGGTTTGGCGGTAATGGCCCTCTCTAAAAGCCGCAGCAAATTTTTATCACTGATCTCGCCTCTTAGGGCGGTTTTGATATCGTATTCCTGGTTGGACAGCAGACAGGGTTTGATCTTGCCGTCAGCTGTCAGCCGGACACGGTTACAGGAACCGCAGAAATGTTCACTGATGGGAGTAATAAAGCCAAAGGTTCCCTTGCTGCCGGACAGGCGGAAATATTTAGCCGGCCCGTTAGCGTAACTCATAGATGTCGGCGTCAGCAGGCCGCCCAGGGTTTCAATAGTCTGTTTGAGAGCCGGAATACTCATACCGGCGGAGACATCACACTGACTGATGGGCATATATTCGATAAACCGAACTGAAACCGGCGACGTCTGCACCAGATCGACAAAATAGGAAATATCACTTTGCTGTAAGATATCCGTCAGGACCACATTCAGCTTCACCGGAGAGAGTCCGGCCAACAAAGCGGCTTCCACTCCCTCGATAACCCGGGACAGTTTTCCGCCGCCGGTGATATGACTAAAACGATTGACATTTACAGTATCCAGACTGATATTCACCCGTTTAAGTCCGGCAGCTTTTAACGGAAAGGCCATCTCAGCCAACAGGCTGCCATTGGTAGTGACTGCAATATCCTCAAAGTATCTTAGAGCAGCCACTTCTCTGACGAAATCCGCAAATCCTTTACGGATCAGCGGTTCACCGCCGGTCAGCCTCACCCGCCGGAAGCCGGCCCGCCCCAACAGACTGAGCAGGCGCAGGATTTCTTCATAGGTCAGAATATCGGCATGTTCCAGCAGCCTCACACCGGCAGCAGGCATGCAATATAAGCAGCGGAAATTACAGCGATCCGTCACCGAGACCCTAATATATTCAATGTTGCGGTTAAAACCATCTCTCACAGCATCATCCCTCTCCAGATGACTTTATACTGTCTGCTGACCCTTCCGGGAAAAAGGAAAGATATTGAAAACAACGAATAGTATGAGTGACAGGAGCCAAAATATAACCGTCCCTGACTTGGGACAAGGAGGTAATTTCCATGCAATTGCGTTTTCTCGGCCATGCTTGCTTTCAATTGACGCGAGATCATGTTTCTCTGATATTTGACCCGTTTTTAAGCGACAATCCGTTTCAAATCGCCCAGCCGGACGATATTCATTGCAATTATGTCTTGGTCTCCCACGGGCACTCCGATCACCTGGGTGATACAGTAACCATCGCTAAAAGTAATGGGGCCACTGTCATATCCACCGCCGAAATTGCCCATCTTTGCAGTGAGCAGGGCTGCGCCACCCACGCCATGCATCTGGGTGGCAAGCATGCCTTTGAGTTCGGTTATGTCCGCCTGACTTTAGCCTTTCATGGCGCCGGGGTACCGGGAGGTCATGCCTGCGGTTTCATTGTGAAATTTCATGGGAAAACCTTCTATTTCGCCGGCGATACCGGGCTGTTCGGCGATATGGCCTTGCTGGGACGGCTGGAATCCATTGATTATGCCCTGCTGCCCATTGGCGACAACTATACCATGGGGCCGGACGACGCCGTTGAGGCCGTGGGCATGCTCAAGCCCGGAAAGTCATTCCCATGCATTATAATACCTGGCCTCTCATTGCTCAGTCACCGGATGCATTCAAAGAAAAGGTCGAACAGCGTTTCTCCATCCCTGTGGAAATCATGATACCGGGAACCACTCTCGCCATTGGCTAATGCCCATCCCTGGCGACACATCCGGAGCAGGCAGCAGATCTATTGCCGTGAAGGACACAGTTCGGCCAGGATGCATTGCCCGCACAGAGGCTGGCGGGCTTTACAAACTTTGCGGCCATGCCAGATCAGCCAATGATGGGCTTGGCCCCACTTTTCTTTGGGAATGGCTTTCATTAGTCCTTGTTCCACTGCTAACGGCGTGTCTCCTTTAGCCAAACCCAAACGGTTAGCGACCCGGAACACGTGGGTATCAACCGCCAGGGCCGGCTGCCCGAACAATTGACTTAACAGCACATTGGCGGTCTTACGGCCTACGCCCGGCAATTGAATCAGATCGTCAAACGCGGCAGGCACCTGGGACTGATAGCGGTCAACCAGTATTTGACTGGCTGCCAGGATATTTTTAGCCTTGGCATGATATAAGCCGCAGTCTCTGATCAGTTCTTCCAGCTGGCCCTGAGACAGGGCCAGCATGCTCTCCGGGGTATTATAGCGGGGAAACAGCCGGGCTGTAATCAAATTCACCCGGGTATCAGTGCACTGAGCAGACAGTACTACCGCCACCAGCATTTCAAACGGGTTTGAGTAATGCAACGCCGTGACGGCATCCCGGTATTCTTCAGCCAAAAGGCTGAGGATTTTTTCTTTCATCGCTTTGGTTGTTCTCACCTGATGCCCTCCGTATCAAAATAGCCGTTTAAATTCTTCATTTGCAGAAACGCGAAGCGTTTCTCTCATCTATCAAATCGTCTTGCCAGTGCCGTAAAATAGTCTGATAGTCTTCCTCTGTGTCAGCATCCAGAAAATAATGGGGGGCATCCACCGGTACGCATCCCAGTTCAGTCGGGTGCGTGCGCAGGATTTCCCTGGCGCCGCAGTCACCCTGTAGAGTCAGGAGGTCCTCCCTCCACCGGTTCAGGTCAAACAATACAGGATTGCCGCGCTGTCCCTGAAACACCGGCGCCACTATGCTGCCCTGTCCGGCGTAATAAGCCCGGGCGATGTCCTGAAGGACGGCAGCCGGGATCAAGGGTTGATCCGCTAATAAATACATGACGGCCACGGCCTGCCGGTCTACCGTCGCCAATCCCGCCTTCAGGCTGGCAGCCTGGCCGGACTGCCAATGAGGGTTAACCGCAACAGAAACGGCAAGATCAGCAAGAGCCCGGGAAACTTCCTCGCCATAGGCCCCGGTCACGACGATCACCTGTCCCAAAGCAGCGCGGCAGGCGGCATTGGCTGCCCACCAAACCATCGGACGTCCGCCGAGGGGCAGCAGCTGTTTAGGTTTGCCCATTCGGCTGGCTGACCCGGCCGCTAAAATCACACTGGCAATCATAGCATCATACCCGGCATTACTTGCCAAAAGGGCAGACAGGATAGGCGCACTCGCCGCATCGCAGGCAGAGACCGCCATACCCCATAGCCGCAATATCCGGTTTGCCTATTTTTTCTCCGGCTAATACCCGGGGAAAGATCATATCAAACACTGTTATGTTGTCATACATGCCGCAGGCCGGCATACCCATCACGGCGATATCGCCCAAATAGGCCAGCATGAACATGGCTCCCGGCAGCACCGGTGAACCGTAGCTGACCAGCGAGGCGCCGCTGGCAAGGATCGCGTCCGGAGTCACGTCATCCGGATCCACCGACATGCCGCCGGCAGCAATAATCACATCCACCTTTTGGGCTGCATAGTCCAGAATCGCTTCCCGGATCTTCGCGGCATCATCGGGACAGAATATGATCCCGGCTAAAGTTGCTCCATATTGCTTTATTTTTTCGGTGAAAACCGGCGCATAACGGTCCTGGATGCGGCCGTAAAACACCTCATTGCCGGTAATGATCACGCCTACCCGCAGATTCCTGAGGAGGTGCACTGAAATCATGCCCGGACAGTTTCGTCCAATCTGCTCCACAGTTTGGACGGTTGTTGCCTCTACAACCAGCGGAACGACTTTCACGCCGGCAAGGATCTCGCCGGCTTTTACGATTGTGTTGCTGTGGCGGGTGGATAATACGGCATGCTCAACCAGGTTTACCGCTTGTACCGCCGCTTCGTTCACCTTGAGCAACCCGTCAATCCCAGCCCGAATATTGATTCTTCCTTCCGACGGTTCACTGAGAGTAACATTGTCTCCGGCCACTGCCCCGGCCATCCGGCTGATGGCGTCATTTTCATGCACCTGACCCGGCTGCAGATCAATTAAATAGATATGTTCTTTACCGATGTCCTTTAGATAGGGAATATCCTCAGCGCGAATCAGATGTCCCTTTTTAAATGCCGGCCCCTTATATTCGCCGGGAACAATCTTCGTCATATCGTGTCCCAAAACCATCCCTACAGCGTCTTCAACCCGTACCTGCCTGATCGTCATCCTATCTCCTCCAGCTCCGACTTGTGGGTCAACCGTACTCTATAAAAATAAAAGCCGCTTCCTGTGCGAAAAATGGACAGGAAGCGGCTAAATCACCTGAAGCCGTCATACGTTTTCCTTTCCAATCACGCGGAGGCACGGGCGTTTCCTTCCGTACCCGAATCGGCCGTCCCATCATAGAGCCCATCAGCAGGCTCCTTAGACAATACGGCTCGGAAAACAACGATATGAAGCAGTTGAGTATAACAGAGAAAGCAACCTGTTCTACCCCTGCTTGTATTATACGCTATCCGGATGATTTGCGCAAAGATTTAAACGATACTTGCAATTTACAATTGAACGTTATAAATCAATACGCATACAGGTGAAGCCGCCTATGGCCGGCTAATTCGTCAGGCTGCGGATAGGGGCGGGAATTCTGCCGCCACGGGCGATAAAGGTCCCGGAACCAAAGGGATTAACAGCTAGAATCGGGCTATGCCCTAACAAACCGCCAAACTCTACCCGGTCGCCGACCGATTTACCGGGAACCGGTATAATGCGCACTGCGGTCGTTTTATTGTTAATCATGCCAATGGCTGCCTCGTCGGCGATAATCGCCGCGATGGTGGCAGCCGGCGTGGCGCCGGGAACGGCGATCATATCCAGCCCTACCGAGCAGACACAAGTCATGGCTTCTAACTTTTCGAGGGTCAGGCTGCCCCGCTCCACCGCCGCGATCATCCCGGCATCTTCGCTGACCGGAATAAAGGCGCCGCTTAATCCGCCTACATAGGAAGACGCCATCAGTCCGCCTTTTTTCACCGCATCGTTGAGCATGGCTAAAGCAGCGGTAGTGCCCGGCGCACCGCAACTCTCCAGACCGATCTCTTCTAAAATATGAGCCACGCTGTCGCCCACCGCCGGCGTAGGCGCCAGGGACAAATCAATGATGCCAAAGGGTACTCCCATGCGGCGGGAGGCTTCCTGGGCCACTAATTGGCCCACTCGGGTGATCTTAAAAGCCGTCTTTTTGATGGTTTCAGCGACAGCCCCCAAGTCCTTGCCCCGTACTTCCTCCAGGGCCCGTTTGACCACTCCCGGTCCGCTGACCCCCACATTGATGGTTGTTTCCGGTTCGCCAACCCCATGAAAAGCGCCGGCCATAAACGGATTATCCTCCGGTACATTGGCAAACACGACTAGCTTGGCGCAGCCCAAGGCATCCCGGTCAGCGGTCAGTTCCGCCGTACGTTTAATAATTTCGCCCATTTCCCGGACGCAGTCCATATTAATGCCGCTTTTGGTGGATGCCAAATTCACCGAAGAGCAGACTCGCTCGGTGACGGTCAGAGCCTCCGGAATCGAGCGAATGAGAATCTTATCGCCGTTAGTGTAACCTTTTTCCACCAGAGCGGAGAAACCGCCGATAAAATTGACCCCCACTTGTTTCGCCGCCGCATCCATAGCCTGGGCCACCGGTACATACGTATCGGTCCGGCAGCTTTCCGCCGCAATGGCCATGGGGGTGACGGAAATACGCTTATTAATGATGGGAATGCCATATTCGGCTTCGATATCTTCACCCACCCGCACTAATTTTTCAGCAGTCTTGGTGATTTTATCATAGATATTGCGGCAAAAAACAGACATATCCGGATGCCCGCAGTCCCGTAGACTGATCCCCAGCGTAATCGTCCGCACATCCAGTTTATTTTCCTCAATCATCCGGTTGGTTTCCAGAATATGTTGCAATGAAAGCATGATAGGCCTCCTCCGTTAACCTTTAAGGAAATCTGAATTGGGAACCGTTCAAAAGGTTCATATGCTAGGTAAGAGAAACGCCTGCGTTGCCGTAACTAGTGAAGAATTCAGGTGACTTTTCGGCTTATAAGAAATTATTCGCTACTACCTATCTCCCGAAAAGTCACAAATTCTGATACAGCGCGACGAGGACGGGCGTGAGACTTTACGTTCGCCAGAGGCTGAAGTGACGCAGATGGGCCTTTTCAACGGATTCCCGCTAAATCTGGTGCATGCTCTGGAAAATTCCCTCATGCTGTACTTTAATATCCAGGCCAATCGCCTTCCCTTTTTCCTTTAAAAACTGCTGCAGGTCCTTTAGCGCCATTTTAGAAAAGGTCATATCGGCAATCATCACCATATTGAAAAAGCCATCCAAAATATTCTGATTGATATTCAGGATATTGATATTGTTCTCAGCTAAGATAGTGCTGACCATCGCAATGATACCAACCCGGTCCTGTCCCACAATTGTTACCACGATTTTCATTCCGGCCACACTCCTTTCTTTGTAATCGTTGCTTTTCTTACAAGGACAAAAAGCAATAATATTTATTATACACAAAAACGGAGAAATCCCAAAGTCTTTTTCACAGAAAGGCTCGTTAAGTTACTCTATCCAATATCTACTGCGCACAGGCGGCGGAGCAGTACCAAAAATGATTTTGCCGCAGACTGCCCGCCATGACGCCTACTAGCCGCCGGTCACCGCCATAGTGTAATATAGCCCGGGTCAATTCCCGGCATTGCCGGATATTTTCCGGCGTTTCCACCTTATTAATGCAAGGCAGGATTCTGGCGGCAGCGGGAGCCTTTGCCAGATACCCGGCAGGATGAAACAATATGGCCAAAAGCGATTCAACGCTGACCGGACCGGCAGCGGCAACCTGCAAAATCTCCGCCAAACGTTCCGGGCGATGAGCAGCCGTTTGAATGGATTGGCCGATACAATCTATGCCAATCACCGGAATAACCAAGTCGGAGCCAGCTGGAATCACCGGTTCGTGGGGCAAGTGTCCCTTCAGGGATTTTCCCGCCGATCCGTCTGCCTCCACCAGGCAAATCAGGTCCGGAAATTCCTGCTGCAAACTGTCCAGCCATTCAGGCGGCACGCCGGCAATTTTGCGATGATCCTGCCGATCCGGCTCCCTGGCGAGAATCAAGGCCTGAGACTTAGTCATCATACCAGCTGCGGCGGCCTGACAGGCAGCGTAATCAGCAGCATAAACCAACGACGGCCCCTCTCTTGCCGGCAGCCACAATTTAGTGGTGGTAGTGGCGATGACCGGCAGATTCTGATCTCCCAGAACTGCTAGAAGATAATACATCAGACTGGTCTTGCCCCCGCCGCCGATCAAGGCAATAGTGCGGCATCGCCAGTCTCTGACAAGCGCCGTCCAAAGTCTTCTTGTCTGATCCATGCTTGCTCTCCTTACGGACATACCCCCAAGGACAAGAGCGCCTCCAGCACTCCGCCGCCGATGGCCCGGGCCTTATCGGAAATGGTGTAGCAATGTTCGCGCTTACAGCGGGGATCTATGTCGCCGACCTTCATACCAGCTGTGACCGTAAGCCCGTCTTGCAGCAGTCCCCGCAAAACTCCGGTAATTTGCGCCGTAACCGCCCGCCCGTCCACATAAGCCACCGTCTCACCGGCTGAAACCACATCGCCGATATGCCTGGTCCCTTGAAACCGGCCGGCAGCTGGCGACCGTAAAAGGCGCTCCAAGGTATAGCCGCCGATATCACCCGGCCTGCCGGTATTAGGATAAGCCTGTCCTTCATAAATACACGCGGCCTAAATCGTGGCCCCGCATACTTTCGATAACGGCATGGACATCCCGGCCGGCGGTAAATCCCGGCCCCACTCCGATAACAGCGGACGCCGCATTCAGGGTTGTGCCCAAATTTTTCTTGGCCAGAATAGCATCTACCACAGCAGCCGGTTTATACAGCCGGATGCTCTCGCCGCCGGAATCGGCAATAACTGGTATGATCCCGTCTCTTATTTTCTGAAGCGCCTCATTCATTGGACAATAGTCTGCCTGCAATTCTTCCACTGTCACACTGCCGGCATATACCGCCGCGGCATAGGCCACGGTCCGGCGGATTACGGTAGGAAATTCGGTTTCGGTAACGATAATATCATATCCGGCTCGGAACAGGCGGTGAATGATACCGCTGGCCAGATCGCCGCCTCCCCGCACAATAACCAGTCGTCCCATATGAACCCTCCGGTACAGAAAGTTTAACACCGTCTTAGTAAGGAAAATGCCCGCAACGCGGGCATTTAAACTCATTTCATTATTTGCCCCGGGAGTTGTCCAGATCGTTGGCGATATGCAGCCGGGTAAAGGCTTCAAATACCAGGCTCACGACAATGGCAACAATGGTTCCCAGCGCCATGCCTTTCAATTCAATCGTCCCGAACTTAACGGCTGCGCCGCTGATGCCGCTGATTAACACGACCGAGGTCAGAATCAGATTGCGGGACTTAGTGTAGTCCACCTGCTTTTCGATC